>NZ_JBFUFC010000117.1:0-11889 GCF_056403635.1 Microbacterium sp. P2_F9
CCGTAGGCTTTCGCGTCGCCGAATAGCGACTTCTTCCAGCCGCCGAATGAATGGTACGCGACCGGGACGGGAATCGGGACGTTGATGCCGATCATGCCGACCTGCACCTCATTCTGGAATCGGCGGGCGGCTCCCCCGTCATTGGTGAAGATCGCGGTGCCGTTGCCGAACTCGCCGGAGTTGATGAGATCAAGGCCTTCGTCGTATGACTCGACCCGCACGATGGAGAGCACCGGTCCGAAGATCTCCTCGGTGTACGCGCGGGAGGTCGTGGGGATGTCGTCGATGAGGGTCGGACCGAAGAAGAATCCGTCCTCGAGCCCGTCGACGGTGTAGCCGCGGCCGTCGACGACGATCTTGGCGCCATCCTGCTCGGCGATGTCCACGTAGCTGGACACCTTGTCCCGGTGCACCTCGGTGATCAGAGGACCCATGTCGGGCTCGACACCGTCGACCCCGGCACCGTTGCCGATGCGCAGCCTCGCGATGCGCTCGGTGATCTTCTCGATGATCTCGTCCGCGATCGGCTCGACGGCCAGTACGACCGAGATCGCCATGCACCGCTCCCCCGCCGCGCCGAAGCCGGCGTTGACAGCCTGGTCGGCGACGAGGTCCAGGTCGGCGTCCGGCAGCACGAGCATGTGGTTCTTCGCGCCGCCCAGCGCCTGCACCCGCTTGCCGTGCTTGGACGCGGTCTCGTAGATGTACTGCGCGATCGGGGTCGACCCCACGAACGAGATCGACTGCACCACGGGGCTCGTCAGCAGCCCATCGACCGCCAGCTTGTCGCCCTGCAGCACCGTGAACACGCCGGCCGGAAGCCCGGCCTCCTTCCACAGCTGCGCCATCCATAGAGCAGCGGACGGGTCCTTCTCGCTGGGCTTGAGGATGACGGCGTTGCCCGCCGCGATCGCGACGGGAAAGAACCACATCGGCACCATCGCCGGGAAGTTGAACGGCGAAATGATGCCCACCACACCGAGCGGCTGCTTCAACGAATACACATCCACACCGGTCGAG
This sequence comes from Microbacterium sp. P2_F9, assembly GCF_056403635.1. NCBI lineage: Bacteria > Bacillati > Actinomycetota > Actinomycetes > Micrococcales > Microbacteriaceae > Microbacterium > Microbacterium sp. P2_F9. Next base: position 1,021 of record NZ_JBFUFC010000117.1, read on the forward strand.
GCGTTCCCCGAATACGCACCCTTGATCAGGTGCGGGAACCCGGTCGCGAGCTCCACCACTTCCTGTCCGCGCAGGATCTCACCCATCGCGTCCGAGACGACCTTGCCGTGCTCGGCCGTGATGATCTGCGCCAGTTCGCCCTTGCGGGCATTCAGCAGCTCCCGGAACGCGAACAGCACGGTCTGACGCCTCGCGATCGAGAACCCGCTCCACACCGCGTACCCGCGCTGGGCGGACGCGATCGCGTCATCGATCTCGAACTGGTCCGCCAGAGCGACCTTCGCCCGCACCGCACCGGTCGCGGGATTGAAGACAGGAGCCGTCCGCCCGGACGTCGACGCGCGCGCCGCCCCGTCGATCCAGTGGGAGATCACTGCGACTCCCGTCTCCGGGTCTGCGGGGACGAGGTCGACTTCAGCTGTGCTCACGGATGGTCTCCTTCTCGATGGTGCGCTGATGTTGTTGAGCCTCTTTTGGCACGGAGAAGGAACGCACCGTCTCGCTCTGAACCTGGAGCTCGATGATGGCGTGCACGGGGCAGTCCAGCACGGCGCGTCGAACGTCGCCCTCCCGCTCCGGGAGAATCTCGCCACGCGTTTCGAGTGATGCGTACCCCCACTCATCGAGCGAGAACACATCCGGCGCGTACAGAGCGCAGGTTCCGAAGCCGTCGCACTTCGTGCGGTCGAGCTTGATCTTCATATCAGTCTCCAATCCGTGAGATCGCGAACGGCGGGTCCGAGACCTCGGCTCCCGCGATGCAGATATCGCATCGTCCGCTGAGGTGGTCCGCCACTTGGTGGGGGAACTCGCGCAGGAGCTTGGCCGCAACGTTGGTCGCCCCGTCGAGGGTGCCGCAGGCCCCGCGACCGCGCAGGAATCCGGCCCAGTGCTGCAGCCGATCGATATCGGACGACTCGGCTTGGTGACGATGCAGGGCATCGAGCACCGCACTCATCGCGGCCGTGCCGTTGAAGCATGACCCGCACTGGCCTGCGTTCTCGCGTGCGAAGTAGGCCATGACACCGGCCGAGACAGCGACTGGGCAGCTGCGCTCCGTGATCACCCCGATTGCGCCGCACCCGAGGCCGCTGCCCGCAGCGGACACCGAGTCGTAGTCCAGGGGAATGTCCAGCGCCTGACGGCCGAGTACACCGGCGAAGTACCCGCCCATCAGGAACCCGGTGATCGCGGCAGTATCCTCTCCGAGCTCCTCGAGCACCCGACGGAGTGTGACCCCGTAGGGCGCCTCGTAAACCCCAGTCGCGTCGATGCCGGTGATCGTCAGAAGGAACGTCCCCGGAGAAGTGTCGGTGCCGAGACTCCGGAACTGCGCCGCACCGACGCGGTGGATGATCGGGAAGTTCGCGAGGGTCTCGACGTTGTTGATCAGTGTGGGCGCACCCCCGACGCCCTGCTCGAAGGGCCGCGGAGGCTTCTCGTTCGGGAGAGCGGGCCCACCGTTGAGCACCTGCACGACCGCGGACTCCTCACCCGCGACGTAGGCGGCGGAGACCTTCGTCACGTGCACCCCACTCTCGAAGATCCCGGTCCCCTCGAGCTCATCCAGCGCATAGATCACGCTGTCGTGGGAAGCGTCATCCGAAAGATAGAGGTGCAGCGCTCTTGCACCGACCAGAGCACCGGCGAGCCGAAGCCCGTCCAGCACTAGGTGGGGACGGTTGCGCAGCAGCCATCGGTCCTTCGCCGACGATGGCTCACCTTCCTCACCGTTTCCCACGACTACCGGAGTGCCGCTGCCGTTTCGCACGGAGTCGATCTTTCGGGCGGTGGGGAACGCGGCACCTCCGTGACCACGGAGTCCCGCTTCGCGGATGGCCTCGAGCAGGGCCTCCGGGTCCTGGAGGGGTTCGTAACCTCCTTGGGCAAGGTAATCCTCCAGCGTTTCGCGACCGGGCTGAGCCCGTAGGAGACGTGGCAGGGTACCCAGGGCTCCGATTCGCAAGCGCGCAAGGGGATCAGCTATGAGACTCATTCCTGTGTCTCCTCTTCTCTGATTGGTCGGCGTGGACGTCCGCCGCGGGCTGATTCGTGTGAGGGACTGTGAGGTCGGTGGAGTGGTGCGCTGGGTGGGCAAATGTCGATTGATTGGGTCGATCTCGCCGGAACAATTCTTAGTTCCCCCTGGTGGTGAATTGCTCCCTTCCAGGGCCGTCGATCACAGCCCTTGTCGAGCCGCGAGTGCGTTCACGGGCTCGTCGATGAAATCGAGTAGGGTCGGCGCTGCCTTGATCCAGGGGTCGAAGATGCTGCCGTTGCCTGCATTCCGCGCCTTTTGCGCGCGTTCCCATGCGTCTTCGGGCCAAGGCGGCTCGACGAGACGTGAGCCCCTGATCAGGCAGTGCACGGCGAACGATGTCCGCTTGGGGTGATCGAAGTCGTTCTCTCCGCCTCGGATGATCAGCGTGGGAACGGTGATCTGATCGAATTCCCAGTCGGGTACGCCGGGGATCGCCTCGTTGGGCTTGGGAACGTAGGCGTCGAGCCAGCGTGACATCACCCGTTCGAACTCCTCGGATCCGATCTCCTCGAGGCGTTGGCGATTGCGGGGATTCGCTGTGACGAGCTCGGACCAGCTGCCCGCGAGGCCGGGCATCTCGAGGATGCCCTCGATGCCTCCTTCCCGCACGGTGCGCAGTTCGTTCAGCACGTAGACCCACGCGAGGCTCATGGAACTGGACGTTCCGCCGACGATCGACCAGATCGCAAGCTTGCTCACGAGTTCCGGATGCATGAGCGTGAACACGATGGAGTCTCGCGCTCCCCCCGACCCGCCCAGGACCGCGATGGGACCCAGGTCGAGCTCGCKGACCAGTCCGCCCAGGGTCGCTGCCCGCATGTGCGATTCGGTCTTTCCGAAGAGTTGGATATCGGAGCGCCCCGTGTTCGGCCGATCCCAGAGGAGTACGCGTTTGCCGCCGGCAGCGAGCACATCCGCGAGCGGTCTCACGCCCGGGAAATCCTTGCTGAACCTGCCGCCGGGGGTGAGGACGACGGCATCGCCGTCAACAGGCCCGACGAGATCGTAGGCGACGAGTCCGCCGTTGATCTCGACCTCAGGCACGCTGCCCACCGTGTGCTGAAGATGCTCCGATCAACTCGYGTTCCGGTGCCGTCTCGTCCAGGAAGGCGAGAATCGCCGGGGCGGCCTGCACCCAGGGGTCGAACACGCTCCCCGTCCCAGCCATCATCGCCTCGACGGCACGCTCCCACGCGTCCTCAGGCCACGGCGGGTCGATGAGCGTCGAACCCTTGATGAGGGCATGCACCTCGAAGGACGTCCGCTTGGGGTGGTCCCGGTCCTTCTCGCCGCCCCGGATGATCAGGGTCGGAACCCTGACATCCGCGAACTGCCAGTCCGGCACGCCGGGGATCACCTCGTTCGGCTTCGGAACGTACGCGTCGAACCAGCGGGACATCACCCGCTCGAATTCCTCGCCACCGATCGCGTCGAGTCGTTCCCGATTGCGCGGGTTGGTTGCGATCAGCCGGCTCCATTCTGGGAGCTGCGCGACCGCGTCGATCCCACCAGACCACACGGCCCGGAGTTCCTTGAGCACGTAGACGCCCGCGAGACTCATGGTGCTGAACGTGCCGCCCACGATCGACCAGATGCAGAGACGAGTGGCGAGGTCGGGATTCATGATCGTGAACAAGATCGAGTCGCGTGCTCCACCGGATCCGCCGAGCACTGCCAGGGACGGAATGCCGAGCGCCCTGACCAGCTCGCCGAGGATCTCGGCGSGCATGTGGGATTCGGTCTTGCCGTAGATCTGGATGTCGGATGCACCGCAGTTCGGCCGATCCCACAGCAGCACGCGCTTGCCTCCGGCGGCGAGAGCGTTCGCGAGCTCGTGCACTCCGCCATAGTCTTTGCTGAAGCGGCCGCCGGGGGTGAGCGTGACCACTTCGCCGTCTTCGGGCCCGACGAGTTCGTACACCACGCGCCCGCCGTTGATCTCGATCTCTGCCATGTGCTGGTTCCTTGTCTCTTCTGTCGGCTTCAGGCCGTGACGATGACGTCGTCGCCGTCGACACGCACCGGATACGTTCGGATGCTCCACTCGGGCTTGACCGCGGTGGTTCCGGTGGCGAGTTCGAAGCCCCATTGATGCCAGGGGCAGTAGATGAACTCGCCCTGGCGGACTTCGGTGGCACCGCCGGCGCTGTCCTCGTCGGTCACCGTCTGTCCGTGCGTGCGCCCGAGACAGAGTGGGCCGCCCTCGTGGGGGCAGTAGTTGGCGATCGCGTAGAACTTGCCGTCCACGTTGTACACACCGACCCCGTGGCGGCCGATGGGCACGATCTTCGAGTCCCCCGGCGTGATCTCGCCCACCTGGGCGACCACGTGATCGCGACCGCGAGCCAGCCGGGGCTGTGCAGACGGGCCGGTCTTCCTGATCTCCCCAAGGGTCATCGCACGAGCCTCTGACCGGGAAGTGCGGGAACCTCGGAGGGCAGGTGGAACAGGTTGATGCCGTTGCCGAACATGATCTTGTCCCGCATCTTTTCCGGCATGTGCTTGGCCACCCACTGCGGGTCGTCGAAGGTCCAATGCGGGTAGTCGGAGGAGAACAAAAGGAGCCTGTCCGCTTCCATCCATTCGAGCGCGTTAGTCAGTTCGAGCTTGTCCTCGGGATAGTCCAACGGCTGAGTCGTGAACCAGATGTGGTCCTTGACGTACTCCGAGGGCTTGCGCTGCAGGCCCATTTCGTTCCCGCGAAGTTCGTAGATCCTGTCCATGCGCCACATCAGCGGCAGTATCCAGCTGAATGCGTGCTCGATCAGAATGATCTGGAGTTTCGGGAAACGGTCGAAGACGCCGTCGAAGATCAGGCTCATCACCTGGTTCGCAGCGAGCATCGAGTAGGTGACCATGAGGTCGTGGTTATAGGTCATGAAACCGACCGGTGACATCGGCAGCTCATTGTGTTTGCCTCGGCCGAGGTGGCACGCGACCGGGATATCGTGCCGGCTCGCCGCTTCCCAGATCGGGTCGTACTGAGGATCTCCCCACGAGGGCCGCCCCTCCGCGTCGATCAGCACCTGGCTGTAGTACTCGTGTCCCGCCCACGTCTCTATCTCGCGCGCGGCAGCCTCAGGAGCGGACATGGCCGCCACGATGGAACCGCGGAAGCGCTTGTGCCAGTTGTTCCGACTGTCGAGCCAGTGGGTCTCCTGCCACCGGTTGATAGCGAAGGCGACCGCATGAGCCTCTTCCGGTGTCTGCGCCGCTGGTCCGGCGAGCGGGCCGAGAATGGCAATGTCGGACCCTGCTTCCATGATCAGCTGGCGGAACGTCAGGTCCGGGTCCGAGCCTGCGAAGTTCCCGTCGTCGGGGAAGCTGTCGGTGCGCATCGCCATCGCATTGGCGTAGTCCGGAGCATCGTAGTAGACGGGGTTGCCTGAGCCCACAGCGCGAGCGGCGAATATCTTTCGAAAGGGCTCTGGAAAGTACTCTTCAAGTTCTCCCACTCGGGACGTGGGGTGCACGTCGCAGTCCACCACGCGCACCGGGGTCATCACCTCCGAGGCGACGTGATCCGTCTCGATCTGCATAGTCATCGGTCGTTCCTCTCGATTGAATGGCGTCAGACCAACGCGGGCGTAGACAGGCCGAAGAGCCGCGCGGCATTGGCGCCGAGAACCTTCGCCCGCTGTTCGTCGGACCAGCCGGCAGGTAGATCTGCCGGAGTGCTGAGCTGCCACTCGGGGTAGCTCGAACCGAAAAGCAGCATGTCTTCCTTCCCCGTCATGCGGAGCCACTCAGACGCGAAGTCCGCATCGATGGGAGGCCCGTCGAGCACGCCGTTCACGAAATAGACATGCCCCGCGAGGTAGTCGCTCGGAATGAGCGGCGCMCACGGGGTCTGCTCCAGGTGCGGACGACCGAAAGTGTCCATGCGCCAAATGAACGGAGTCAGGATGTCCGCTGCGCCATCCCCGAAGATCACCTTGAGATCCGAGAACTCGGCGAACACGCCCTCGGCGATCATGTTCATAAGGTGCCAGATGTAGGTCATCCCCTCGTACGCCGCGTGATGCGAATACGTCCGCGTAGTGCCGGACGGTGTCGGCGGGTGGGTGACCCCGACGCCCTTCTCGAGGTGAATCGCGACCGGCAAGCCCGCGTCGACGGCCGCACGCCACAACGGGCGGAACTGCGGACGCCCGTAAGGCACCTGCGTCTGAGTCGGCAACCCGATCTGCACCATCTTCGGGTGGTTCTTCCACCGGCCTATCTCGGCAACGGCACCGTCGATGTCGGTCGGATGCACCCGGATCGTCCCTCGGAATCTGTCGGCAAAGGTGCCCTGCTCCAGCCACCGCTCCGCGAGCATCTGGTTGGTGCCAGAAAGTATCGCGGTGCCCAGGTGCCAGTCCGGGAGGATGGCCGCCGCCGTCATGGGGTGGACCACGGCGAAGTCGAGGCCGCCCTCGCCGAAGATGTGCGCCCCGACCTTGTCCGGATCCGAACCCGGATGCGATCCGTCGGCGTTCTCCGTGCCCCGCGCGTACTTCGGCCCCTCCGGCGAGAACCAGGACACATCCGCGTCAGGGAACCCTCGGCTTGCGAACGGCGCCCGCAGGTACGTGCGCAGGTCGCGATCGGACTCGAAGAATGCGTGCACGCTGGAGTCGATCTTCAACGATTCCGTCCCGGTCATCCGTTACTCCTTTGTATGCCGGAGGCCGCTTCCGTACGACCGAACCAAACAATTGCTCCAACGGTACATGCGCGCGGGGCCCGCGACAAGGGACTCACCGAATTTCTGCTCCGGATCGAGCAGCGAACTGAAAGACACACGATTTTGAAGGGAGTGCCGATGTTCCGTCTGCAGGTTGCGGACGTCAGCGTCCCGTCAGCCGGCCAGGACGATCCGCACGTCGCAGTTCAGAGTCGCCTCGAGCGCAGTATGCAGTCTGCTTTCCGGTACGCGCCGGACATCGGACTGCGCAATCGTGACCGTGACGACCTCATCGTTGCCATCCAGGAATTCGCGGTGAACGTGTCCCCCGATTCCGAAGCGTTGAAGCACGCCGCGCGCGTCGTCGTCGGTACCCCGACTGACATAGGTGATGACGCCAAGCTCTGGTTCCACGCCGAACGTGCGAGTGCAGGCGTCCGAGGGGGTCCCCGTATCGAGACCGCCGTCGTCGTCCACGATTTTCTCGACTTCGCGCCGCGGCTAGGGAAGGTGCTCAGGAGCCGATGCCAGCACTGTGAATCCCTCAACCTCGAGGGCTCGGACTGCGGTGGCGAAGCACTCAGCACTGAGCGCCGCGTCGGGATCGACGACGAATCTGACAACTGCGGTAGCCACGCCCTCAACTAATATCGCAACCCTGGCCGGAGCAACTATTCGGTCCCAGTGGGCGCACTGGGATTGTGCAGAACTCCGAACCTGAGTCGGTTGAGAGCAAATCTTGGTATTCCAGCCTCCAACGTCGGAGGAGAGATTGAGCGGCAATGACGATCGTTGACCCCCACACAAGCGCGGATCTCATCGAGCAGGCCGTCCCGATCGGCCCCAATGGAGACGATGTGATCTCGAAGGTGCCGTTTGCGATGACCAGCCCGCTGCACGTTCCGGCAGAGCGCTACTGCTCCAACGCCTTCTTGGAGTTTGCCATCCGCGTCACGGCAGCAGCCGAGATCGAGGTGGCGGTCGCCGAAACGGTCGCCGCCCCAGTGCCCGCCGCGGCAGAGATCGAAGACAACGTTTACGCCGATGGATTGGTGATCACCCATGTCTGAAACAACCATGAGCTTGCGCGACGCTCAACTCCGCTCTCGATGAGGCACTTCGCACCGACGACCGGGTCTTCCTGCTCGGCGAAGACCTCGCTGATCCGGCCGGCGACGTCAACGGTGTTACCCAGGGGCTCCCCACGACCCACGGTCACGACCGGGTGATGAACACCCCGATCTCTGAGGCGGCGATCATCGGTGCTGCGATCGGCGGCAGCATCGAGGGTTACCCTCCGGTCACAGAGATCATGATCATGGACTTCATCGGCATCGCGATGGACCAGATCGTGAACCACGCCGCCAAGGTCCGGTACCTGTCAGGTGGCCGCACAACCTCGCCGATCACCGTGCGCACGGCCATCTTCGCCGGCACCCGTTCGGGAGGGACGCACTCGCAGTCGCTCGAGGCGTGGTTCATGCACGTACCGGGCCTCAAGGTCGTCTACCCCAGCACTCCGGCAGATGCGAAGGGACTGTTGCTCTCGTCGATCTTCGACCCCACCCTGTCCTGTTCATCGAGGCGGCAACCCGGGCGCGCCGTCATCGTCCACCACGCGACGGCCTTCGCCGGTCCTGGGGCGGAGATCGCCGCCCAGATCAACGAGAAGATGTTCGGCGAGCTCCTCGAGCCCGTCCAGCGTGTCGGTGCGAGGTGCACCCCCATCCCTGCACGCGCCTCCGAGTCGGTCGTCACGCTGCGCGTCGAAGACATCGTCTCGACAGTCCGCTCGACGCTGAAAGCAGCAAATATCTGAACACGTCTCGGTCAGCATCCCGAAGGTCTCTATGGCCATAGAAGAAGTGACCTTCATCGCGTGGCTCGTCGCGGACGGGGAGGCGGTCGCCGAGGGCGAGCAGATCTATTCGGTGGAAACCGAGAAGGTGGCGCTCGAGATCGAGGCCGCTGCGTCGGGCACCCTGCGCCATGGTGAGGCCGTTCCCGGCGAGACCTACTCCGTCGGCACTCAGATCGATCTTATCGAGAAGGCGGCGTGACGACCACGTAGCGACCGCGTGAGATGACGTCGTCGATGTCATCTCGACGGGCAGCGGTACGTCCTGTGGCAGGGCCGAGTCCCTGGAGGAAACGGCACCGATCGACGCGCAGGAGAGGACCTGGGAGGCGTATTCCCCAGGTCCTCACCTTTTCATCAGCGCCTCTGCGACCAAGAGAGCGTCGGAGGTCGTGGGGGTCAGTGGAACTCGTCGGCGAAGTCGGCTCGTTCGAGACGATCCTTGACCCAGCCGAGGTAACGCGCGGCGTCGGCACCGTCCACGATGCGGTGATCGTAGGTGAGAGCGAAGTAGACGAGTGATCGCACCGCGATCGCCTCGGCACCGACCGCGTCCCGCACGGCCGCCGGCCGGCGAGCGACGATCCCGGTGCCGAGAATCGCGGACTGGGGGCGGTTGAGGATCGGGGTATCGAACAGCGCCCCGCGACTGCCGGTGTTGGTCAGCGTGAACGTGCCCCCGGACAGCTCGTCGGGAGCGACCCTGCCCTCGCGAACCCGCGTGGCGAGATCATCGATGCCGCGCGCGAGTTCGGCGATGCTCAGCTGGCCGGCGTTCCTCAGGACCRGGACGAAGAGGCCCTGATCCGTGTCCACCGCGATGCCGAGATGTTCGCTGTCCGGATAGGTCACGGTTCCGGCGTCTAGGTCGAGCGTCGAGTTCACGCGCGGGAACACCTGGAGGCCTTCGACAGCGGCCTTGGCGAAGAATGGAAGGAACGACAGCTTCGCCCCTTCCCGCTCGAGGAACTCGGTCTTGTGCGCCTCGCGCAAGGAGGCGAGTGCGGTGACGTCGATCTCGACGACCGTCGTCAGCTGCGCGGTGGTCTGGAGCGACTCCGTCATGCGACGCGCGATGGTCTTTCGCAGTCGGGACAGCTTCTCAGTGGCGCCGCGAAGGGGTGGGAGTCGATTGGACGTAGTAGTCGACATTCAGAAGGATCCGACTGACTCACGTTCCGTGGCGACGGTCGCCACGGTCTCCAGCTGCACATTGATGTTTCCCCGTGTCGCATTAGAGTAGGGGCAGACCTCGTGGGCCCGTGCAATGAGCTGATCGGCGATGTCCATCTCCAGTTCCGGCAGCGAGACTCGCAACGTCACGGCGAGACCGAAGCCGCCGTTCTCCCCTGAGCCGAGCCCCACTTCGGTGGTGACCGCAGCGTTGGCCAGGGACACACCGCCCTCACGCGCGATCATCAACAGTGCGCTGTGGAAGCACGCGGAGTATCCCGCGGCGAACAGCTCCTCCGGGTTGGTGCCGTTGCCGCTGCCGCCCATCTCGACCGGCATCGCCACCGAGAAGTCGAGCCGACCGTTGTCGGAACGAACCCTCCCGTTGCGTCCGTTTCCCGTCGATGTCGCCGATGCCGTGTAGAGGGCTTTGATCATGTTCGTCTCCTTGATCTCACTGCGGCGAGTGCGCAGTGGACGTTTCGGGCGTCGCGGTTCGAATGCCACTCCTCGTTCCGCGGCGGGGTGCTACATGGGGTCAGCGGCCCATCGATACCAGGTGCCGCTGGTGTCCGTGACTCGTTCCGCCAATCCGTCATTGGAGAGTTCCTCGAGGGACCGCTCCACAAGTCGATTGGGTATTCGGATCGCCGCTGCGATGTCCGAGGCATGCCCAGGCGCCTCCTTGAGAAGCCTGGTCAAGAACGTCTTGACTTCATCGGCAGACATCAGCGTCTTGTCCTCTCGCTTGTCTGGGATTCATCATTGAACCAAACACTTGCTCCGAGATTAGGGCGCTCGCCCTCATCCCGCAAGTGGCAACCCGAATCTTTGCTCCGATATGCGGGCCAACCAGGAAGGACCGAAACGTGCGCCCCCGACGACGCCATACTCGTGGTACGACTACCCAGCCCACCGATGACGCGCAGCGCGTCGCCATCTGGTCACGGAGAGACKAGATCCGCTCGATCGCTGCGGGACTTTTCGAGAAGCGCGGCTACTCGGGGACCACGATGGCTCACATCGCGGAGGCTGCCGGAGTACTTCCTGGGAGCCTCTACCACCACTTCGAGTCGAAGGAAGCCATCGCGATCGAGTTGCTCGAATTGGTTCAGGACGACTTCGAGC
>NZ_JBFUFC010000118.1:0-11748 GCF_056403635.1 Microbacterium sp. P2_F9
GAGGCGCGGTGAGCGCTTCGTCCGAGGCGGTGCGGGCCGCGGTCGGGGCGGTGGTCGATCCGGAGCTGCGCCGCACGCTCGATGACCTCGGCATGATCCGCGAGGTCGCAGTGGTCGGCGGCCTCGCATCGGTGGGCATCGTGCTCACCATCGTCGGCTGTCCCGCGGCCGACCGCATCCGCCGGGAGGTGACGGATGCCGCGGCCGCCGTCCCCGGAGTCGAACAGGTCGCACTCGATGTGGGCGTGATGTCGCCGGACGAGCGTCGTGCGCTCACCGAGCGGCTGCGCGGCGGCAATGCGGTCCGTGTCATGCCGTTCGGGCCGGACTCCCTCACCCGGGTGATCGCGGTCACCAGTGGAAAGGGCGGCGTCGGCAAGTCGACGGTGACGGCCAACCTCGCGGTGGCACTCGCCGCGCGCGGGCTCTTGGTGGGTCTCATCGACGTGGACGTGCACGGCTTCTCGATCCCCGGGCTGCTCGGACTGGTCGACGAGCAGGGCCGCACGACGAAGCCGACGCGGATCGACGACATGATCCTGCCGCCGATCGCCCACGACGTGAAGGCCATCTCGATCGGGATGTTCCTCCGTGCGGGCGAGGAGGGCTCAGCGGTCGCATGGCGCGGGCCCATGCTTCACCGGACGGTGAACCAATTCCTCACCGACGTGTTCTTCGGCGACCTCGACATCCTGCTGCTCGACATGCCGCCAGGTACCGGCGATGTCGCCATCTCGGTGGGTCAGCTGCTCCCCCACGCGGAGGTCATCGTGGTCACGACACCCCAGGTCGCGGCATCCGACGTCGCCGTCCGCAGCGCACTCGTCGCACGACAGACCGGCCAGACCGTCGCCGGAGTCGTCGAGAACATGTCGGGGATGGTCCTCCCGGACGGCTCGGTGCTCGACCTCTTCGGCACCGGCGGGGGCGACCGCGTCGCGCGCACCCTCTCAGCCGAGGGTGAGACCGTGCCGCTGCTCGCCTCGATTCCGCTCAGCACGTCCCTTCGGGAGGACGCGGATGCCGGCATCCCTGTCGTGATCGCCCATCCCGAGGATCCGGCCGCCGTCGCCATCGCGGCCCTGGCAGCGGTCATCGCCGGCCAGCCTCGCGGTCTGTCCGGCCGTTCCCTGCCGCTGCGTCTGAGCTGAACCCCGCGGTGACGTCGTGGCCTAGGTGGCTTCCGTGTCGAACGGCGGGGTCTCGTCGGGCGTGAAGGTCCTGCTCTCCAGCGGGGCGGTCGCGACCACGGCGGCTGCCGCCGCAGCGGCGCGCACCGGCGGCACCGGCGCGTCGTCGAGGAGGGCCTCCCGGATGATCCGCCGCGGATCGTATTGCCGCGGATCGAGCGTGCGCCAGTCGACGTCGTCGAAGTTCTCGCCCATCTCGTCCTTGACGCGGGTGCGCGCGACGCGCAGGTAGTCGCGCGCCTGGGTCGTGAAGCGGGCAAGCGTCTCGGCGTACCGCGGCAGACGCTCGGGGCCGATGATGAGCGCGGCGATCACACCGATCACCAAGAGCTTCTCGATCGTCAACCCGAAGAACATGCTCCCAAGGTTACCGTCGCGCCTGAGAGTTCGATCCCGCCCTGGACCGTACGCTGACCATGGAGGAACCGCCAATGGCCGAGCAGGATGCGAACTATCGCTTCGCGAACGAGGCGACGATCGAACCCGAGCACATCGCGCGTGCGCGTGCGCACGCGCTGGAGCTCGGCGCCGCTCCGATCTCGGCAGCAGTGGGCGCCCAGTGCGCCGTCATCGCCGCGGCATCACGAGCGCTGAACATCGTCGAGATCGGCACCGGTGCCGGGGTCTCCGGCCTCTGGCTGCTGCACGGCGCTCCGCGAGCGACGGTGACCACGATCGACACCGAACCGGAGCACCTCGCGGTCGCCCGTCAGCTGTTCGCCGAGGCGCGGATTCCCGCGGCACGAGCGCGTTTCATCACCGGACGCGCCGCCGAAGTGCTCCCGCGGATGAACGAGGCGTCGTACGACATCGTGCTCGTGGATGCCGACCCCGAAGGCGTGATCGACTACGTCGAGCACGGGCTGCGGCTCATCCGCCCGGGCGGAACGGTGCTCGTCCCCCGCGTCATGGGCGGCGGGGCCGTCGCAGACCCGGTGCGCCGCGACGCGGTGACCGTGGCATACCGCACCCTCATCCAGGAGACGCAGGCCTCCCCGGCCGTGATCGGCGCACTCTCGATCGTCGGCGAGGGCCTGCTCCAGCTCACCACCGTCGCAGCGGACTGAAGCGCGCAGACGAGAACGGCCGGTCCGAAGACCGGCCGTTCATCGTTTCACTGGAGCGTCACGCGGGGGCGACGACACCGCCGAGCACGTCGTACAGTTCCTTGGCCTCAGCGTCGTTCACGGAGACGACGAGGCGGCCGCCTCCTTCGAGGGGCACGCGCACAATGATGAGGCGACCCTCCTTTACGGCCTCCATCGGTCCGTCTCCGGTTCTCGGCTTCATCGCTGCCATCGCGGCTCCTTTTCGTCGTAGTCTGCAGAATCAAGTTTATCTCTCAGGCAACACACCGGATAATCCGCTGGGGATGACTACGCCCTGTTGCGCGCCGCCGCCGACTCACGGGATCTGCCAGAAGGTATTCCCGAGTGCGTACATGTTGTAGATCCACCACCACTGGCCGATCAGACAGGCGATCAGCACGCCGACTCGCCACGCGGTCGACTTCGGCATCGCCACTGCGCCCCACAGCGGCGAGAGCGGGATAAGCAGACGGAAGATGCTCGACTGCGGAAAGAAGACGGCGAGCAGGTAGACGAGATAGCTCGCGCCCCAGAGGCGCAGGTCGACGCCCAGTCGCCGGACATGCGGTTCGAACAGCAGCAGCGCGGCCACCGCGAGCACGCCGAGGGCCAGTACGACGTATCCGGTCGCGGCTCCCACTCCCCAGATCCCGAACCAGAACCCGGACCCGGCGACGAAGCCGTCGAACGGCAGGAAGTGCGGGGACGGATCGAGCAGCCAATTGCGGCGCCAGGCGAGTTCTGTGGAGAGGTACGCTTCGGAGTCCCCGGTCACGAGCCCGGCTGCGACCTGCCAGGCGAACCCGACGATGACCGCCAGGAGTCCGGTGGCGACGATGTGCACGATGTGCCGCACGGGCAACGGCTCGCGTCGGCGGGTCAGCCAGCGATGGATGCCGTGCAGGCCGAGGAACAGCGCGAACGCGAGCACCCCCGGTCGGGTGAACCCCATGAGCGGCACGAGCAGGTACAGCCACGCATACCGGCGCTGCAGTACGACCCACAGGCCGAGGAAGAGCCAGAGAAGGAAGAGCGCCTCGGCATAGCCGACCTGGAACAGGGCAGCTAGGGGCGCCGCGGCGAGGAACACGACCGCCCACATCGCGGTGGTGCGGTCGGCGTGCATCCGCGTTATCCGGTACAGCACCAGGCACGCGAGGTACCCCGAGACGACCGATATCGCGACGGCACCGGCGATCCACGAGCCGAGCAGCCCCCCGAGCGCGGCCGCCAGGTAGGCATACAGCGGCATGAAAGCCCATTGGTTCTCGGCGACCAGCCCAGACTCCGTCAGCGGCAGGTCGGCCGGATACCCGTTCACCGCGACGAACCAGTACCACTGGGCGTCCCACCCCACCATGAGGTCGCCGATGGTGGCGTTCGCGCCGAAACGCGAGACCTGGCCGGACAGCTCCGCGGCGACCAGAAGCATGCCCGTCGTCACGATGCGCGCGAGAAGGTAGACGATCGCGATGGAAGCCGCGACCGGGATCCGGCGGCGCTGCGCGGTGGGCGTCAGGAGGTCGTCAGCCACGCCCGAAGCCCGCGCTCGACATCCTCGATCTGGGCGATCGCGACGCGCTCCTCGTCGTGATGGGCGAGGTGCGGGTTGCCTGGTCCGTAATTGACCGCGGGCACGCCGAGGGCGGAGAAACGCGCGACATCCGTCCAGCCGTACTTCGGCTTCGGCTGTGCGCCCACCGCCGCGACGAACTCCCGCGCGAGAGCGGCGTCCAGACCCGGCCGCGCCCCCTCCGCGATGTCGACCACCTCGACGTCGTAGCTGGCGAAGACGTCGCGCACGTGCTGCGCGGCCTCCTCGGCGGACCGGCTCGGGGCGAAGCGGTAGTTGACCTCGACTTCGCAGAGGTCGGGGATGACGTTGCCCGCTACGCCGCCGGAGATGCGGACGGCGTTCAGCCCTTCCCGATACACCAGACCCTCGACCGGCACTTCGCGCGGCCGATACTCGGCGAGCCGGGCGAGCACGGACGCGGCCTTGTGGATGGCGTTCTCGCCGATCCACGCCCGTGCGCTGTGCGCGCGGACCCCCGTGGTGCGCACGATCGCGCGGAGATTGCCGTTGCAGCCCCCTTCGACCTCGCCGTCCGACGGCTCGCCCAGGATCGCGAAGTCCGCGGCGAACAGGTCGGGGCGGGTCTTGGCGAGGCGGGTCAGGCCGTTGAGATCGGCGTCGACCTCCTCGTGGTCGTACCACATCCAGGTGATGTCGACTCGCGGGTCGACGAGCTCCGCGGCGAGCTTCAGCTGCACGGCGACGCCGGCCTTCATATCGACGGTGCCGCGCCCCCAGATGAACGCCTGCCCCTCCTCTGTGATGTCGCGGGTGGGTACGTTGCCGTTGATCGGCACCGTGTCGATGTGCCCCGCGATCACCACCCGCTGCTCCCGACCGAGGTCGGTGCGAGCCACGATGGTGTCGCCGTCGCGGTGGATCGTGAGATGGGCGAGACCGCGGAGGGCCTCGTGGATCGCATCGGCCAGCACCCGCTCATCGCCGGAGACGCTCGGGATGTCGCAGATCGCGCGAGTGAGGTCGACAGAGGTCGCGGAGAGATCGAGCTGCGGCATCCCCCGATCCTACCGAGCGCCCGAGGGCGCTACCGTGGAACGATGAGCGATCAGCGATGGGTATGGGGCATCGGCCTCGCGACGACCGCGGCAGACGGCACGATCCTGGATACCTGGTTTCCGGAACCCAAGATCGGGAAGATCCCCCTCGGGCTCGACCCGTCGATGCCGCCAGAGGACCTTGAGCGGCTCGCCGTCGCCGACGCCCGCCGGGCGGTGTCCGTCGACGTCGTGACCATCGAGGTCGACCTCGACGCACCGCCGGCGTCGACTCCCGACGCCTACCTCCGGCTGCACGCGCTCTCGCATCGGCTGGTGCAGCCGAACGATCTCGACCTCACCGGCATTTTCGGCCATCTGCCGAACGTGGGGTGGACCACCGCCGGGCCGATGCACCCCGATGAGCTGACGCGGCTCCGGCCCTTCCTGCAGCGCGACGGCATCCAGGTGCAGGGCCTCGACAAGTTCCCGCGGCTGCTCGACTATGTCACCCCGCCGGGGGTGCGCATCGCGGATGGATCGCGCGTGCGCCTCGGTGCCTACCTCTCCCCCGGCACAACTGTCATGCACGAGGGCTTCGTCAACTTCAACGCCGGCACCCTCGGCACATCGATGGTCGAGGGCCGCATCTCGCAAGGCGTCGTCGTCGGCGATGGCAGCGACATCGGCGGCGGCTCCTCCATCATGGGGACGCTGTCCGGCGGCGGGGCGCACAAGGTGTCGATCGGCGCGCGCACGCTCCTCGGCGCGAACGCCGGCATCGGCATATCCCTCGGCGACGACTGCGTCGTCGAGGCCGGGCTCTACGTCACCGCAGGGTCGAAGATCGTCCTCGCCGATGAGGCGCCCCGACACGACGGGTCGCGGCCTGTGGTCAAGGGCGCCGATCTCTCCGGCCGCGACGGACTGCTGTTCCGCCGCAATTCGCTCACGGGTGCGATCGAGGCGGTCCGCCGCAAGGGAGTGGGCGTCACGCTCAACGAAGCCCTGCACGCGTGAGAGGATCGCGCACATGACGGATCGGATGCCGAAGAAGGCGTATGAGGAGGAGCTCCGGCGCCTGCAGGCGGAGCTCGTCGACATGCAGGCCTGGGTGCAGGCGACAGGCGCGCGGATCGTGGTGATCTTCGAGGGCCGGGATGCCGCAGGCAAGGGCTCCACGATCAAGCGGGTGTCGGAGTACCTCAATCCGCGCGTCACCCGCGTCGTCGCCCTGCCCACGCCCACCGAGCGCGAGAAGACGCAGTGGTACTTCCAGCGCTACATCCCTCATCTGCCCGCGGCCGGCGAGATCGTGCTCATGGACCGCTCCTGGTACAACCGCGCGGGTGTCGAGCGGGTGATGGGCTACTGCACCAACGTCGAGTACCACCGCTTTCTGCACCAGGCGCCGATCTTCGAGCGGATGCTGGTCGAAGACGGCGTCGTGCTCCTCAAGTACTGGTTCAGCGTGTCGCCGCAGGAGCAGGAGGCCCGCTTCCGCTCCCGTGCCGAAGACCCGATGCGTCGATGGAAGCTCTCCCCCAATGATGTGCTCTCCATCACCCGTTGGGAGGACTACTCCCGCGCGAAGGACACGATGTTCGTGCACACCGACATCCCCGAGGCGCCCTGGTTCGAGGTGCCGTCGGTCGACAAGCGGCGGAGCCGCATCAACATGATCCATCACCTGCTCTCGCAGGTGCGCTACGAAATGGTGGAGCGCGAGGAGGTCGTGGTGCCTGACCGGTCGCCCTCGAAGGGCTACGAGCGGCCCCCTCGCAACATCGAGAACTACGTGCCCGACCACGCTGCCACGGTCGAGCAGCGACCCCAGCGCGCCGTCGGAGGGTGACCGAGGTCAGCCGGGAACGATCTGGGACAGCGTGAACGTCCACACGCAGATGACGGCGAGCATCCCGAGGCTGTAGCCGATCGCCGCACGCAGGATCTCGGACTCGCGGCCGGAGAGCCCGACGGCGCCTGCCGCGATCGCGATGGACTGCGGTGAGATGACCTTTCCGGTCGCCCCGCCCGCGGTGTTCGCCGCGATGAGCACCGTCGGCTGCACGCCGATGGCCTTCGCCGTCGTCACCTGCAGCTGTGCGAACAGGGTGTTGTTGTTGACGACCGAACCCGTGATGAACACACCGAACCATCCGATGATCGGCGCCACCAGCGGGAAGAGGGGCCCGATGGCGGCCAATGCCGACCCGATGGTCGCGGATCCCCCGGAGTAGTTCGCGATGTTCGAGAGCACGAGGATGAGCGCGATGAGCGTGATCGCCTGCCACAAGTCTCGGACTGTCCGGCCGAGCTCTGCCCAGAGGTCGCGGGCGGTGAGCTTGGGCATGAAGAAGAACGCGACGATCGCGGCGAGGAAGATCGCCGTGCCGGTCGCGTTCAGGGGCGTGAAGTCCCAGGTCTGGGTGACCGTCGCACCCGCAGCGGTCTCGACCTGGCCGGTGAGCCCGGGAATGGGGACCTTGAACACCGCCCACGCGAGCGGCCCGCCTTCGGCGAACAGGTCCTTGAACGCCGGGATGCTCCACACCAGGATGAACGCGGTGAGGATGTAGAACGGGCTCCAGGCGACTGCGATCTCCCGCACCGGGTACTGGTGCACAGCCGGCGCCTCGCCGCCGCCTTCGCGGAAGGTGTGCCGGGGCTTCCAGAAGCGCGACAGCACCACGATCGCCGCCATCGCGGCGAGCCCCGCGCCGAGATCGGCGAGCTCCGGACCGAGGAACCACAGCGCGCCGCCCTGCACCAGGCTGAACGCCACGCTCACCACGAGCGCCGCGAGCCACGTCTCGCGCAGCCCGCGCCAGCCGTCGATGATCACGACGAGCAGGAACGGCACGAAGAAGGTGAGGGGCTGCAGCAGCAGGACGAGCATCCGCGACAGGTCCTGGACGTCGACGCCGCCGACATTCGCGCCGACGATGACCGGAATGCCGATCGCCCCGTAGGCGCCGGCCGCCACGTTGGCGACCAGGCAGATCATGGCGGCCTTGACCGGACGGAAGCCGAGCTGCACCAGGAGGGCCGCGCAGATCGCGATCGGCACGCCGAACCCCGCCGCCCCCTCGAGGAAGGCGCCGAAGGCGAAGGCGATGAGGAGCACCTGGATGCGCTGATCGGCGGAGATGCTGCTGATCGAGCCGCGGACGACTTCGAAGTGTCCGCTCGCCACGGCGAGCCGGTACAGCCACACGGCCATCACGATGATGTAGGCGATGGGCCAGAGCGCGTTGAGAAGCCCGTAGAGCCCGGCGCCGGCGGCTGCGGAAGCCGGCATCCCGAACACCCACAGCGCCACGACGATCTCGGCGCCGACCGCGATGAGGGCCGCGATGATGCCGGTCAGTTTGAAGACGACCAGGCACACCAGGAAGAGCAGGATCGGGACGGCGGCGACGAGCGCGGAGAGCCAGAGGATCCCGAGCGGGTCCGAGGGTTGAATCCACATGGCCGTTGTCCATTCGCCGAGGGGCGGCGGATGCACCCGCCAGCGCTCAACCTAGCGAACGCGCGCTTGTCAGCGCCAGAAGGCCGGCGCGGGTCAGCTCACGCCCGGGTAGTTGCGCTCGGCGGCGCCGACGTAGAGCTGCTGCGGGCGACCGATCTTCGTCTGCGGGTCGGACTGCATCTCGCGCCAGTGCGCGAGCCATCCGGGCAGACGGCCGATGGCGAACAGGACGGTGAACATCCGCGTCGGGAAGCCCATCGCCTTGTAGATCACGCCGGTGTAGAAGTCGACGTTCGGGTAGAGCCGGCGCTCGCGGAAGTAATCGTCGCTCAGTGCGAGTTCCTCGAGCTCCTTCGCCAGGTCGAGCAGCGGGTCGTGCACGCCCAGCTCGGTCAGCACCTCGTCGGCCGACTCCTTGACGAGCCTCGCGCGCGGGTCGTAGTTCTTGTAGACGCGGTGCCCGAAGCCCATGAGCTTCACGCCGTCTTCCTTGTTCTTGACCCGCTCGACGAAGCGCTGGACGCTCTCGCCGGAATCGCGGATGCGCGCGAGCATGTCGAGCACGGCCTCGTTCGCGCCGCCGTGCAGCGGCCCGTACAGCGCGTTGATGCCCGCAGAGATCGACGAGAACTGGTTGGCGCCGGTGGATCCGACGAGCCGAACGGTCGAGGTCGAGGCGTTCTGCTCGTGGTCCTCGTGCAGGATCAGCAGCCGCTCCAGCGCACGCGACATGACGGGGTTCAGCTCGTACCGTTCGCTGAGGACGCCGAAGTTGAGCTTGAGGAAGTTGTCGACGAATCCGAGGCCGTTGTCGGGGTAGAGGAACGCCTGCCCGATGCTCTTCTTGTGCGCGTAGGCGGCGATCACCGGCAGCTTCGCGAGCATGCGGATCGTGTTGAGCTCGACGTGCTCGGGGTTGTTCGGATCGGACTGGTGCTCGTAATAGGTCGACAGCGCGGACACCGCGGACGACAGCACCGACATTGGGTGCGCGGTGTGCGGCAGCGACGAGAAGAAGCGCTTGAGGTCTTCGTGCAGCAGCGTGTGGTGGCGGATCCGCTCATCGAAGTCGGCGAGCTCGTCGGGGGTCGGCAGCTCACCATAGATGAGCAGCCACGCCACCTCGAGGTAGGTGCTGTTCTGCGCGAGCTGCTCGATCGGGTAGCCGCGGTAGCGCAGGATGCCCTGGTCGCCGTCGATGTACGTGATCGCCGACTTGGTCGCCGACGTGTTCACGAACCCGTAGTCCAGCGTCGTGTGACCGGTCTGGCGCGTGAGGGTGGAGATGTCGATGCTCGGCACGCCATCGGTGCCGCGCAGCAGCGGAAGCGCCGCGGTGCGATCGCCGATGATCAGGGTTGCCTTGTCCTGCTTTGTGCCCGCGTCGCTCACGGCGCCTCCTCGCGATTTCTGTTCGATCCGGGGGGTCGTCGGCTCGGGACGGGGCCTATAGAGCGCCTGACGAGCCTGCGTGCGGGAGGCGGATGCCGCTCCCCCGCGCCTTTACAGCCTAGTGGGCGCGGTGGAGCCGTTCCGCCGCGGCGGCGATGCGCTCGTCGGTCGCGGTCAGCGAGAGCCGCACGTGCCGTGGGAAGTGCGGGCCGTAGAAGTGGCCCGGGCCGGCCAGAATCCCAAGATCCGCGAGGCGTCCGATGCTGTCCCAGGCGTCTCGGCGTTCGGTGGCCCAGAGGTAGAGACCGGCCTCGCTGTAGTCGATCCGGAAGCCGGCGGCCTCGACCGCGGGCTTGAGCACGCTGCGCCGGTGGCGGTAGCGCTCCTTCTGCGCGGCGACGTGCGCCTCATCGCCGAGGGCCGCGACCATGGCTTCCTGAACCGGAGCCGGAAGCATGAGCCCGAGATGCTTGCGGGCCGTGAGCAGCGGGCCGATGATCTCCGGATCGCCCGCGAGKAACGCCGCGCGATAGCCCGCGAGGTTCGACTGCTTGCTCAGGGAGTAGACCGAGAGGATGCCGGTGACGTCGCCGCCGGTCGCTCGCGCATCGAGCACCGAGGGGATCGGCTCGGCGTCCCAGGGCGCCTCCCAGCCCAGTTCGGCATAGCACTCGTCCGACGCGAGTACCGCTCCGATCTCCCGGGCGCGGGCCACCGCGGCACGCAGGTGCGCGGCATCCCATACCCGTCCATCCGGGTTGCCGGGCGTGTTGATCCAGATGAGGCGCGCGTCTGCCGGCCACTCGGCCGGATCGTCGGCCGCGACGGGCGTCGCGCCGACCAGCCGGGCCCCGACGTCGTAGGTGGGATAGGCGGCGCGCGGGTGCACGACCACGTCACCCGATCCGAGTCCCAGCAGGAGCGGAAGGAGTGCGACGAGCTCCTTCGACCCGATCGTCGGAAGGATGTGCGCGGGGGTCAGGCCAGGCACGCCGCGGCGCCGGGCATACCAGTCGACGACGGCTTCGCGGAGAGCGGAAGTTCCCATCGTCTGCGGGTAGGCGTGGGCGTCCGTCGCCGCGGCGAGGGCATCAGACACGATCGCGGGCGTGCGGTCCACGGGCGAGCCGATCGAGAGATCGACGATGCCGTCGGCGTGGGCGCGGGCACGCTGTGCGTACGGTGCGACCGCGTCCCACGGGTAGTCGGCGAGGTCGGCGACCCCCACGTCAGGCCTGTGGGGGCAGTGCGGCGATGATCGGGTGGTCGGTGTGGATCACGCCGACCTTCGCAGCCCCACCGGGTGACCCGACCTCGTCGAAGAACTCGACGTTCGCCTTGTAGTAGTCCGACCACTCCTCGGGGAGGTCGTCTTCGTAGTAGATCGCCTCCACCGGGCACACCGGTTCGCAGGCGCCGCAGTCCACGCACTCGTCCGGATGGATGTACAGGCTCCGGTCACCCTCGTAGATGCAGTCCACCGGGCACTCGTCGATGCACGCGCGGTCCTTCACGTCCACACACGGCAGGGCGATCACATACGTCACGAGCCCAGTCTAGTTCTCCGGTCGGAAGCGGATGCGGTCAGGCAGGCCTACCGCGATGGCGATGAGGATCGGAATGGAGATCGTCCAGACGATCCCGAGCGACGAGTCCGGGACGATGACCGATCCCCCGGGTCCGCGGCCGGAGAAGAGCAAGGTCGCGACCATCATGCCGATGCCGGTCGCGAGCGTGGCCCAGCGATCCGAGGTGAGCAGGCGCACGGCCAGCAGCAGCGCGGCAGTTCCGATGATCGCGAGGATCAGTCCCAGTGGGAACCATCCGACGGTGAACGTGTGCGCGATCGTCCCGGCCAGCCCGTAGAGGGCGCCGACCAGCAGCGCCACGATCCACGTGACGATGCGGATGGGAACAGAGGTGCGCACCCCCCGACTCTAGCGGCCGGGTGGGAAGGCACCACAGAGCGTCGCCGAGTGCCCACGCCGTACTCTGACCCTGTGGGCATCTCCTATCGGATCGCGCAGTTCCGGGC
>NZ_JBFUFC010000119.1:0-11746 GCF_056403635.1 Microbacterium sp. P2_F9
GCCGTGGTCGGGGCATCCGCGTTCCAGCCAGACGCTGCCGTCGCGCACCGCGAGCCATCCGGAGAGGCGCCGGACCTCGGAGAGCGCCCGATCGGGGTCTTCCTCGTGGCAGTGCGGGCAGAAGGCGTTGACGTACCGATGGATCCGGTAGTCGCGCAGCGGCATGCCGGTCCCGGCAGTCTGAGTCATGCGCTCAAGATAGTGCGGGCCGGGATGCCGGGGCCAGAGCCGATGCAGAGATGCATCGGCGCGTCGCGACCTACTCCTCGGCTTCGGCGTTCTCGCCGTCCACGGGTGCCTTCGGCAGGCCTCGCAGCCGGTCGTCGCGCCATTCCTGGCAGGTCTCCTCGCCGCGGGCGATCCGCTCCTCCCGCTGCCGCAGCTCGACTCGGCGGATCTTGCCCGAGATCGTCTTGGGCAGGTCGAAGAACTCGAGGCGCCGGATCCGCTGGAACGGGGCAAGGTGCTCTCGCGCGTAGCTCAGGATGTCGTCCGCTGTGTCGGATGTCGGCTCGAACCCCGCGGCGAGCACGACATACGCCTTCGGGACGGCGAGCCGAAGCTCATCGGGCGCCGGCACGATCGCCGCTTCGACGACGGCCGGGTGCTCGATGAGCACGCTTTCGAGTTCGAATGGGCTGATCTTGTAGTCGGAGGCCTTGAACACGTCATCGGTGCGGCCGATGTAGGTCAGGTACCCGTCGGCATCCCGCGAGGCGATGTCGCCGGTGTGGAAGTAGCCGCCCCGCGTGGACTCGGCGTTGCGCTCGGCGTCGCCGACGTAGCCGGTCATCAGGTTGGTCGGCTGCTTCGAGAGGTCGATGCAGATCTCGCCTTCGTCGGCTTCCACCCCGGTGATGGGGTCGACGAGCACGATCGGGCAGCCGGGCAGCGGGCGACCCATGGCGCCGTCCCTGACGACGCCCCCGGGTGAGTTGGCGATGACGGCGGTCATCTCGGTCTGCCCGTAGCCGTCGCGGATGGTGAGCCCCCAGTGCCGGCGCACCTGGCCGATCACTTCGGGGTTCAGCGGCTCGCCCGCCGAGATCGCCTCGCGGAGCACGCCGGCTCCCAGGGGCAGGTCTGCTTGAATGAGCATCCGCCAGACCGTCGGCGGTGCGCAGAATGACGTGATGCCCTCGGAGCGGATGGTCTGCAGCATCCGCTCGGCGTTGAAGCGCTCGTAGTTGTAGACGAAGATCGTCGCCTCGGCGATCCACGGTGCGAAGAAGCAGCTCCAGGCGTGCTTCGCCCACCCCGGCGAGCTGATCGCGAGGTGCACGTCACCGGGGCGCAGGCCGAGCCAGTACATCGTGGTGAGGTGACCGATCGGGTACGACGCGTGGGTGTGCTCGACGAGCTTCGGCCGGCTCGTGGTGCCCGACGTGAAGTAGTGCAGGAGCGGTTCGTCCACCCGCGTGCCGGGGTGGTCCTGTGGTGTCGCCGGGGTCAGGAAGGCATCCTCGTACGACGCCCACTCGGCGGGGCCCGCTCCGATCCGGATGCCGGTGACCGGTGTGCTGATGCCTTCGAACTTGTCCGCGTGGGCGCCGGCGGCGATGACATACCCGACCGAGCCGCGTATGATGCGGTCGTCGAGGTCGGCGCCGCCGATCGCGACCGTCGTCGGCAGGATGATCGCCCCGACCTTGATGAGCGCGAGCATCGATTCCCAGAGCTCGACCTGGTTGCCGAGCATGAGCATGACCGAATCGCCGCGCGCGACTCCGAGCGACTTCAGCCAACCGGCGAGCTGGTCCGACCGGGTCGCCATCTCATCGAACGAGCGGACAGTTCGGCTGCCGTCCTCTTCGACGATGATGAGCGCTGGGGCGGTGTTGCCGCGGGCGATGACATCGAACCACTCGATCGCCCAGTTGAAGGCGCCGTCGATCTCGGGCCAGCGGAACTCCGCCAACGCCCTCGGGTAATCGTCGCGGAGCGAGACGAGCTGGTCGCGGGCGTCGCGCAGAAGTGCGGTGGGGGTGCTGGACATGGGGTTCCTCATCATCGAGACGTGATGGAACCATCCTCCCCGATCAGAGGCCGAGGTACTCGAAGCGCCGGAGGATCGCGGGCTCGTCCTGATCGGGCAGCGGTTCGACCCCGATGACCCGGCCGGTGAACCCCCCGGCGACCTCCGTCGAGAGGTACCGGCCGTCGAGTGAGGCGATCGGCTGGAATCCATCGGCGCCGATCACCCCGAGTTCGAGCGTGTCGGTGGTCGACGTCATCCCGAACATGCCCTGGGCCGGCGCGCTCGAGCGGATCGCGAGCGTGACAGTCGACCCCGCCGGCGCGTCGGCTGTTCCGAGCACCTGGTCGAATGGCCCGACCACGGCGCGAGCCGAGACGGCGCCGCCCGTCGACTCGACCGCGACCCAGTGTGCATCGTCGGAGCGCAGCACGAGCCGGGCGCTGCCCGACGCCACGGTCGCCTGCGCTTCCCACGCCGAGTGCTCGACGCGGGTCGCGAGCAGAGGGCGGTGGTCGAGAGATTCCGGATGCCGCACCTCGATGCCGCCGCCGGGTGCCGGGCTCGTTATCGACGCCGGGTGCACGCCCGGCGCGATCCAACACAGGTCGAGCGCGGGCGACGAGAAGTCGTCGTCGAGGTCACTCGACCACGGCGGGACCTCGAATGCCGACTCGTCGACGACGGGCCAGTCGTCTTTCCACTCGACGCCCGCGAGGAAGGTCTCGCGCCCGTTCAGGTGGAAATGGGGGCTCGGGCCGACCGGGCGCACGCCGAGGTAGACCATCGCCCAGCCGTCCGCCGTCTCGACGAGGTCGGCGTGCCCGGTGTTCTGCACCGGGTCGATCGTGCTGCGGTGGCTGAGGATCGGATTCGCCGGATTGCCCTCGTACGGCCCGTCGACCGAGCGCGACCGCGCGATCGTCACGGTGTGCCCACGTTCGGTGCCGCCCTCGGCGAGCAGCAGGTAATACCAGTCGCCGCGGCGGTAGATATGCGGTCCTTCGGGATTCGCGAGTCCGGTTCCGCTCGAGATGCCGCGGGGCTCGCCGAGCAGTTCGCCGGTCGCGGGATCGAGTGCGACCTGCATGATCGGCAGACCGCCGTCCCAGCCGCCGGCCCATGTGAGATAGCAGGTGCCGTCTGCGTCCCAGAAGAGATCCGGGTCGATGCCGAGAGCCCCTGTCGTGTACACAGGGGTCGTCCATGGGCCGGCCGGGTCGGTGGCCGAGACGATCAGATGCCCATCGCGCACCCGGTTGATGTTCGTCGTGATCATCCAGAACCGGCCGTCGTGGTGACGGATCGTCGGGGCGAAGATCCMGCTGCTGCCGGCCGACGACGGCAGCGACAGCTGGTCCTCGCGATCGAGCACGTTGCCGATGAGCTCCCAGGTGACGAGGTCGCGGCTGTGGAAGATCGGCACCCCCGGCAGGTACTCGAAGGACGAGTTGACCAGGTAGTAGTCGTCGCCGACCCGGCAGATCGAAGGGTCGGGGTGGAACCCGGGGATGATCGGTGTGGCGCTCATGTCATTCCTTCTCGGTGGGGCTCGCGTGCTATCGCACGGCGGAGAAATCCGGCTCCCGGCTCAGTCGCGCCAGGAGCCCATCCACTCATCCCAGTGGGGTCCTTCGCTGAGCGCGAGGCCTGCGCGAGCCTGCTCGTGGAGGCCTCGCATCGCGAAGTCGAGGTAGCGGAGGTGCAGGGCGTCGGCCTGGGCCCGCGGCAGGGGCAGCGCCGGGCGCAGGTGCAGGAGGAGCTGCATCACATCGGCGGCGGTGAAGCCCTCAGGCAGCAGGACGTCGGAGCGGTCGCGGGCGACCAGCGCGTCGAGGCCGACGCGCAGCTCTTCGGACGAGGCTTCCAGTTCTGCCGAGAACGGTGCGCCACCCCGTGAGGGCTGCAGGATCGGACCGGTGGCGCCGGTGATCTGCCGAGCGAGGAAAGTGGCCACGGCCCCCGCAGGCGCCGCATCGTCACCGGCGGCGACTTCGCGGGCGAGCAGGGCCGCGTCGCTCACAGCGTTCACGCGGAGCGCCTCGACCAGAGCTTCCTTCGTCGGATAGCGGCGATAGATCGAGGCGACGCCGACGCCCGCCTGGCGGGCGATCTCGGCCATCGAGGCGTCCTGCCCTCGAGCGGAGAAGACCTCGCGCGCGGCCGCGAGCACGGCGGAGTCGTTCGATCGAGCTTCCTGCTGTC
Organism: Microbacterium sp. P2_F9; assembly: GCF_056403635.1. Classification (NCBI taxonomy): domain Bacteria; kingdom Bacillati; phylum Actinomycetota; class Actinomycetes; order Micrococcales; family Microbacteriaceae; genus Microbacterium; species Microbacterium sp. P2_F9. The sequence continues at coordinate 4,181 of NZ_JBFUFC010000119.1, forward strand.
GTCCGGGCAGACGGCGATCGGGGGCGACGGGCTCGGGCATGACATCAGTGTAGACAGTGCTACGGTTATATCGGAACGGAAGTTCCGTTCCGATATCTTGAATTCCGCACGACAGAGAGCGAACCCCATGTCCCTCGCGACCACCGTTCTGGAGCCGGCCGCTCCCAGCGTCCCCGCAGTCAGCGCAGCCCCTGCTTCGCCCGACCTGCGTCACCCCGGCCGGTTCACCTTCGCGCTCAGCGCGGCGGTGCTCGCGTTCTCACTCATGCAGACCCTCGTGGTGCCCGCGCTGCCGACGATCGGCAAGGAACTGGGCGCGAGCAGCCTCGGCACGGGGTGGATCCTCACGGCGTTCCTGCTCGCCGGTGCCGTCTTCTCGCCCGTGGTCGGCAAGCTCGGCGACCGCTTCGGCCACCGCCGGGTCATGCTCATCTCGATGATGGTGTTCGCCGCCGCGACTCTCCTGGCCGCTGTCGCCCCGAACCTCGGCGTGCTGCTCGCGGCCCGCGCCCTTCAGGGCGTCGGCACCGCGACCTTCCCGCTCGCCCTTGCGCTCGCGCGGTCGACCCTGAAGGGCCCGCGGCTCGCGGCGGCATTCGGCTGGATCCCCGGCATGATCGGGCTGGGTGCCGGTCTCGCCCTCGTCGTCGGCGGGATCGTCGTGGACGTGCTGTCGTGGCGGTGGATCTTCATCCTCGGCGCGATCCTGATCCTGGTGGCTGCCGCGATGGTGCTCGCCTGGGTGCCCCGCGGCTCCGCAGCGATCGCCAGCGGGCCGATCGACTGGCCCGGCATCGGGCTGTTCGCGGGTGGCCTCGTCGGTGTGCTGCTCGCCGTGTCGCAGGGGGGCGCCTGGGGTTGGACCTCACCGCTCACCATCGGCGTGGGCGCCGCGGGCATTGTGCTGCTCATCGCGCTCGTCCTGGTCGAACTCCGCAGCGCAGCCCCGGTGGTCGATGTGCGCACGTTCCGTCAGGGGCCGATCGCGCTGCTCAGTCTGCTCACCGTCGTCGTCGGCTTCGTCCCCTATGTCTTCTACATCGCCCTGCCGCTGCTGATGCAGGCACCGGCCGGCACGGGGTACGGCTGGGGGATGAGCGTCACCGCCTCGGCGCTGGCGATGCTCCCGAGCGCGGTCCTCGTCTTCCTCGGCGGCCGGCTGACGCCGGTGCTCGTCGCTCGCGTGGGCGGCGCCGTCACCGCCGTCCTCGCCGCCGCGGTCATGGGTGTCGGAGCGGTCGTCCTCGCGATCTGGCCGACCATGCCCGTCGTCGTCATCGTCGGCTTCGCCGTTCTCGGCCTCGGCAACGGCATCGGCTATGCGATCTGCGCGCAGCTGGTCGTGACCTGGTCGCCCGCGAACGAGACCGGTGCCGCCACCGGCTTGAACAGCGTGGTGCGCACGATCGGCTCGGCGGCCGCGGCTCCGGTCGTGAGCGCGGTGCTGGCTGCCGGTGCCGTCTCGGCCACCGCGCCGACGGCCGCATTCTCACTGGCCTTCTGGGTCGCGGCCGGTGCGAGCGCCGTCGGGGCCGCGGTGGCGATGGTGCTGGTCTCGAAGGCGCGCATCCGCGTCTCGTGAATCACACCAGCATGACGATGTCGGAGATCACCCACTCGCCCTGCACCAGGTCGATCGTGTAGACCCAGTATTCGTCGATGAGGACCGGTGCGTCCAAGGGCTGACCATCGGCGTCGGTCAGTGAGTCGAAGGTCTCGTGGGACTTGATCTCGAAGCGGGTCGCTGAGGGCCGTTCGATGTCTGTTGCAGTGAACGCGAAGTTGGCGACCCCCGCGCTCCACTCTCTCGCAGCCGGGCCGAACGCGGCGCATCCCGAGAGGCCATACGAGTCGCGCAGTCCCTCGGTGGTCGTGCTCGCGTAGGCGACGCAGTCCGCATCGCTCCATGCCTGGTTGTAGGCACCCATCGTCTCGAGCGCCGCACGTTCGTTCGTGTTGTCGGCATCGTCTTCGGCCGCGGCCTGGTCGTCGCCTTCGGCGATCAGCCAGGTGCCGTCCACGTCGACCAGGTGATACCGGTAGGGGGCGCCGGACTGGTAGGGCGGATCGAGCGGATTGCCGGCCTCGTCGGTGTCGAGCGTGCACACCTCCACCACGTCGAGCTCGATCTCGGTGTTGTGCACATCGAGGCTGTCATGGAAGCGGATGTCCTCCTGGTGCACGTCCATCGGGCAGTACGCGTTCTGATCGGCGATGTACTGCTGGAAGGTCGCGCAGTCCGGCCATTTCATGGTCTCCCGATAGCCCGCCGTCGTCGAGGCCATCAGAGCGTCGCAGTCACCGGTCGAGTAGGCGGACTGCCAATCGACCATCAGTCGGTCGACCGCCTGCTGCTCCTCGGCGCTCACCAGCCCTTGCGTGCGTCCGCCGGTGAGATCGTGGACATCCTGGATCTTCCAGGCGCCCCCCAAATGCACGAGATGGAACCGGTAGTCGAATTCGACCGGAACGGGGGATGGTACCCGCTCGAAGTTCTGGTCGATGAGACTGTCGAACTTGACGTGCACCAGCGCAGCGATGGTGGCACGACCCGTGCCGCCGATGGATATCGGTGTGAACTCCATCGGGTCCATGATCTCGGAGCGGCCGTGCGCCCGGTTGACGAAGGTCTCGCAATCGGGAATTGCGAGGTAGTTCCGGAATCCGGCGGTGGTGACTTCGAAGAAGGCGTCGCAGTCGGCTTCTGCGAATGACGCATCGTACTGCGCGATGGCGTTCATCACCTCTGCGGTGTTGTCGCCAGAGGGCGACGGCGACGGCTCGGCGGCTGTCGCTGTCGCGGGGATCGTGGTGAGCAATCCGGTGCATGCGAGGAGTGCCGCAGCGGCGAACGCCCACCGTGAGGGATGCCGCGGCGCGCGGCGACGATCGTTCCAGCCCCCAGAGCCGCCCATGGCCGGATCATAGACCCGATTACCGCATGTCGTCGATGAGCCAGTCTTCGCCGTCCGCGACGACGATGTACACCCAGTCGATCGACTCCGCACTCGGCTCGTCGAGCGGGGTGCCCTCTTCGTCGAGCAGGAGAGTGTATGTCTCGGTGGTGCCCACGAGGATCGTGCCGCCCTCCTCCTGGACATCGACGAGCGTGACCGTGTAGTCGTCCGCCGCCACGGCGAACGCCTCCGCCTGGCTCTCGAACGCCGAGCAGTCCGTGAGACCGGACTGCGTGCGGAATGCCTCGGTGGTCGATGACATGTAGGCATCGCAGTCGGCATCCTGCCATGCGTCGTTGTACAGCTGGGTGGCGGCGACTGCCGCCTGCTGGTCGGCCGTCAGATCGCCTCCCGCCCCCGCGCCCTGACCGAGCAGCCCGACGAACAGCCGCGGAATGAATACCGCGGCGAGGATGAGCACGCCGAGCACCACGACCCCGAGCACCGCCCACACGATCCACAGCTTCGACTTCGTCGGCGGGATGGGTGCGGGGGGAGCGACCGGGGGCGAGTCAGTGACCGCGGACCCCTGCGGCGCGAAGCCGCCATCGGCCGGCGGTGGGACATCCACATGGGTGTCGGTGCCTGCGGGAGCGACGTGGTCCGTCCAGCGGGCACCGTCCCACCAGCGCATCGTGCCGTGACCATCGTCGTACCACCCGCTCGGCGTCGTCCCCATGCGAGAAAGATAGCCCTCGAGACGATCGGCTACGAGATCGGTTCACCGAAGGCTTGGTCGCCTAGGCGCCGAACTCGCGGTACTTCTTCGGCAGCCCCGCCACGACGAGTTCGTAAGACCGGTCGATCGCCTCACGGAGCTCGTCTGCCGGGATGCCGCCGCCGGTGTTCAGCGAGTTCCAGCCTGACCGGCCGATGTACGCCGAGACCCGCGCATCCTCCGGATACCGCGCGATCCACTCGTCGGCTTCGTCGCGGGTCGTCGCGGCCTTGACCCCGATCGCGTGCCCGTCGCCGAAGAAGGCGAAGATCTTGCCGCGCTCGCCGGGCCCCACCTTGAAGACGACGTCGCCTTCCCAGGGCTGGTCCTCCCAGGCGCCGGGCTTCGCGGCGCAGTATGCGTAGACGTCATCAGGGCTCACGGCGCCAGTATCGCCCACCCGCGCGCGTCGCCGTAGGAAAAGTTGCTACTCAGTGTTGCCAACTACCGGTACTTAGTGTTACCGTTTACCAGTAGTCAGCAACACCGAGTAGATAGGAGGTGAGTCGTGGGAAACCAGATGACGGAGATGCTCAAGGGCACTCTCGAAGGCATCGTGCTCGCGATCCTCGCCGAGCGCTCCGCGTACGGGTACGAGATCACGGCCTGGCTGCGGGAGCAGGGCTTCTCGGACATCGTCGAAGGCACCGTCTACGCATTGCTCGTCCGCATCGAGCAGCGGGGCTTCGTGGATGTCGAGAAGGTTCCGTCCGAGAAGGGTCCGCCGCGCAAGGTGTACTCGCTCAACGCGACGGGCCGAGAGCAGCTCGGCGAGTTCTGGGGGACATGGAGCTTCCTCGCAGAACGCATCGAACAGCTCCACCAAGAACAGACGAAGAACAACCTCGACGAAGGGGAGAAGTAATCATGGCCGCAAAGTGGATCGAGTTCCTCACCGGATCGCTCGATGACAAGAAGGCATATCGGCAGTACAAGGCCCGGATCGCGGCGCTGCCCGAGCCGTACCGAACGGCAGCGAATGCCTTCGAGCGCTACTTCATGTACAACGGCGGGATCACCGACGGCGACCCTGCCGTGATGATGACGATGCTGAACGACTTCGCCGACCTGTGGGAGCGGGCCGCCGCCGATGGGACGCCCGTCGACGAGATCGTCGGTGACGACCCCGTCGAGTTCGCCGAGGCCTTCGCCGCCGCCTACTCGGGCAAGCGCTGGATCGACAAGGAGCGCGCCCGCCTGACCGACACCATTCAGGGACTCAGCAAGGAGGACGGACAATGACCACGGATGCCGCGATCCGCGTCAGCGGAATCGAGAAGTCCTTCAAAGAGGTGCACGTGCTGCGTGGCGTCGACTTCGACGTGGCGCGGGGCAGCATCTTCGCCCTGCTCGGCTCGAACGGCGCCGGCAAGACCACGGTCATCCGGATCCTGTCCACGCTGCTCAAGCAGGACGCAGGCACCGCGAATGTGCACGGCTTCGATGTCGCCGCACAGGCGCAGGACGTGCGCGAATCGATCAGCCTCACCGGCCAGTTCGCGGCCGTCGACGAGATCCTCACCGGACGCGAGAACCTCGTGCTGGTGGCGAAGCTGCGACACCTGAAGAACCCGGGCAAGATCGCGGACGACCTGCTCGCGCGCTTCTCCCTTACGGATGCCGGGGGCCGGAAGGCCGCGACCTATTCCGGTGGCATGCGCCGTCGCCTCGACATCGCGATGAGCCTCATCGGCAACCCGCCGGTCATCTTCCTCGACGAGCCGACGACGGGCCTCGACCCGCAGGCGCGGATCGAGGTGTGGCAGACGGTGAAGGAGCTCGCCGGCCGGGGCACCACGGTGCTGCTCACCACGCAGTACCTCGATGAGGCGGAGCAGCTCGCCGATCGGATCGCGATCCTCCACGAGGGTCGGATCATCGTCAACGGCACGCTCGCCGAGCTCAAGAAGCTGCTGCCGCCCGCGAAGGTCGAATACGTCGAGAAGCAGCCCAGCCTCGAAGACGTCTTCCTCGCCCTCGTCGGCGACGCTTCGACAGGCTCAGGGACCGAGATCAAGGAGCGATCATGACCACCACGCACTTCTTCGGCGACACCACTGTCCTGACCGGACGGTCGCTGCGCCACATCCTGCGCAGCCCCGACACGATCATCACGACTGCCGTCACCCCGGTCGCCCTGATGCTGCTCTTCGTCTTCGTGTTCGGCGGCGCCATCGACACCGGCGGGGTCTCGTACATCGACTACATGCTCCCCGGCATCCTGCTCATCACGATCGCGTCGGGCATCGCGTACACCGCATACCGGCTCTTCCTGGATCTGCAGGGCGGCATCTTCGAGCGCTTCCAGTCGATGCCGATCGCCCGAGCGAGCTCGCTCTGGGCGCACGTGCTGACCTCGCTCGTCGCCAACATGGCGTCGATCGTGATCGTGGTCGGCGTGGCCTTGATCCTGGGCTTCCGCACCGGCACGAGCGTGCTCGGCTGGCTCGCGGTAGCCGGCATCCTGATCCTGTTCACCCTGTCTCTGACGTGGATCGCCGTGATTGCCGGCCTGTCGGCCAAGACCGTGGACGGTGCGAGTGCGTTCTCGTACCCGCTGATCTTCCTCCCGTTCATCAGCTCGGCCTTCGTGCCCACCGACACGATGCCCGCACCGGTCGCGTGGTTCGCTGAGAACCAGCCCGTGACGCCCATCATCGACACGATCCGCGACATCTTCTCCGGTCAGCCGGTGACATCCGATATCTGGGTCGCACTGGCCTGGTGCGTCGGCATCCTGGTCGTCGCGTACTTCGCGGCGATGGCGATCTACAAGCGCAAGATCAGCTGAGCCCAGTCCGAAAGCCCTCCCGCGGTGCGCAGTGCACCGCGGGAGGGCTTCGGCGTTAAGGTCGGCATCATGGAACCACTCGCCCCAGGGATGCGGCGCATCGGCAAGGTCATGAGACGCCTCCCCGGGTCGTCGGTGGCTAAGGCGACGCCGGAACAGATCGACCGATCGAGCGGCGCCGGAGCCCCGGAGGCGATCGCGGCGATCCTGATGGGATCTCGCCCGAAAGGCGTGACGAGCGAGGATCGCAAGGTCGACGGAATCCCCATCCGCGTCTACACGCCGGAGGGTCCCCGCGCAGCGCGACCGCTGATCGTCTACTTCCACGGTGGCGGGTTCGTCTTCGGCGATCTCCGCGGGGCCGACTGGATGTGCGGCACCGTCGCGAAGGACCTGGACGCGATCGTCGTGTCCGTCGGCTACCGGCTTGCGCCGAAGCATCCGTTCCCCGCCGGCGTCGACGACTGCTGCGCCGCGCTGATTTGGGCCGCCGGGCACGCGACCGAACTGGGCGCCGACGCGGCGCGGATCGGCGTCATGGGGGAGTCGGCCGGCGGCAACCTGGCCGCGGTCGTCGCACTGATAGCGCGAGACAACGGTGGCCCCGGCATCCGCCACCAGGCGCTGCTCTATCCGGCGACCGGGGGCGGAGACACGGCGTCGCGCCGCGCGAACGCGGACGCCTTCATCCTGACCGCCGCCGACATGAAGCGGTTCGGCGAGCTCTACGCCGGTGACGATGCGGATTGGCGGGTCTCACCGCTCAAGGCCGAATCGCTGGCCGGGCTGCCTCCCGCCATCGTGATCGTCGGCGGGCACGACCCCCTGCACGACGACGGGGTGCTGTACGCCGAGGCGCTGCGTGCAGCCGGCGTCGAGGTCGAACTCATCGAGTATCCCGCGATGCCCCACGGATTCCTCAATTTCCCGCGGTTCGCGCGCAGCGCCGCGCCCGCGATGGCTGCCGTCGTCGCCGCGCAGCGAGCCGCCCTTCGGTAGGTCGCGGCGGGGTCGACTCGACCATTTGGTGGAGCGCTCCCACGGCCGCTAGCGTCAGCAAGATGGACCTTCATCTGGCAGGCAAAGTCGCGGTCGTCACC
>NZ_JBFUFC010000120.1:0-11741 GCF_056403635.1 Microbacterium sp. P2_F9
GTCCATGTAGGCGTCGGCGATCGCCGTGACGAGGTTCGTGGCTCCGGGGCCGGAGGTCGCGATCGCCACGCCGATCTTGTTCGAGGCGGACGCGTAGCCTTCGGCTGCGTGACCTGCCCCCTGCTCGTGCCGCACCAGGATGTGGCGCAGCTCGGTGCTGTCCATCAGCGGATCGTAGACGGGCAGGATGGCGCCACCCGGCAGACCGAAGACGTCGGTGACGCCGAGCAGTTCAAGGGAACGGACGACCGCCTGGGCCCCCGTGAGCACGGGCGCGGACGCGGTGCGGGCGGGAGGCCGGGGAACGGCCGAGGCTGCTTCGGCGGGCATGATGGGGATCCTCGTCTGACGAGCGAATGGGTTGTCGGGGGCCTTCTCTAGCCGGTGACGGCGCCTTCTGCGGCGGAGTGCACGAGCTTGGAGTATTTGGCCAGAACGCCACGGGTATAGCGCGGGGGAAGCGGCTCCCAGCCAGAGCGGCGGGAGACAAGCTCAGCCTCATCGACGAGTAGGTCGAGAGTGCGAGCCGCGATATCGACCCGTATCAGATCACCATCGCGCACGAAGGCGATGGGACCTGCGTCCACCGCTTCGGGTGCTATGTGGCCGATGCACAGTCCGGTTGTGCCGCCTGAGAATCGACCGTCCGTCAAGAGTAGTACATCTTTGCCGAGGCCCGCGCCCTTGATGGCGGCAGTGATCGCGAGCATCTCGCGCATGCCCGGTCCGCCCTTCGGGCCTTCGTAGCGGATGACGATCACGTCGCCCGCCTCGATCTGACCGGCCTCGAGTGCGTCCATCGCGCCGCGCTCGCGCTCGAACACCCGCGCGGGGCCTTCGAAGACGTTGGCGTCGAAGCCGGCCGACTTCACCACGGCGCCTTCGGGCGCCATCGAGCCGTGCAGCACGGTGATGCCGCCGGTGGCGTGGATGGGGTTGTCGAAGGTGTGGATGACGGTGCCGTCGATCGGGTCGGGATTCAGGTCCGCGAGGTTCTCGGCGAGGGTCTTGCCCGTGACGGTGAGCGCGTCGCCGTGCAGCAGGCCCTCGTCGAGCATCGCCTTCATGATGACCGGGATGCCGCCGTGGCGATCGACGTCGTTCATGACGTACTTGCCGAAGGGCTTCATGTCCGCGACGTGCGGCACCTTGTCGCCGATGCGGTTGAAGTCGTGCAGGTTGAGTTCGACCTCGGCCTCGTTGGCGATGGCGAGGAGGTGCAGGACGACGTTGGTCGAGCCGCCGAGCGCCATCGCGAGGGCGATCGCGTTCTCGAACGCCTCCTTGGTGAGGATGTCGCGGGTCGTGATGCCCAGGCGCAGCAGGTTGACGACGGCCTCGCCGGAGCGGTGCGCGAAGTAGTCGCGGCGGCGGTCCGCCGACGGCGGTGCGGCCGAGCCGGGCAGGCTGAGACCGAGCGCCTCGGCGACGGAGGCCATCGTGTTGGCGGTGTACATGCCGCCGCACGCACCCTCGCCCGGGGCGATCGCGCATTCGATGCGCTTGAGGTCGGCTTCGCTCATCTTGCCCGCGAGGCACGCGCCCACGGCCTCGAACGAGTCGATGATCGTGACGTCCTTCTCGGTGCCGTCGCTGAGCTTCACCCAGCCCGGTGCGATCGAGCCGGCGTACAGGAACACGCTGGACAGATCGAGGCGGGCCGAAGCCATCAGCATGCCGGGGATCGACTTGTCACACCCCGCGAGCAGCACCGTGCCGTCCAGGCGCTCCGCCATCACGACGGTCTCGACCGAGTCGGCGATGACCTCGCGGCTCACGAGCGAGAAGTGCATGCCCTCGTGCCCCATCGAGATGCCGTCCGAGACCGAGATCGTGCCGAACTGCAGCGGGTAGCCGCCGCCGGCGTGCACGCCTTCTTTCGCACCCTGGGCGAGCCGGTCGAGGCTCAGGTTGCAGGGGGTGATCTCGTTCCAGCTCGAGGCGATGCCGATCTGCGGCTTGACCCAGTCCTCGTCGCCCATGCCGACCGCGCGGAGCATTCCGCGCGAGGTCGTGGCCTCGATGCCGTCAGTGACGACCCGGCTCCGTGGCTTGATGTCGATCACGTCATTGGAGGGGCGCTCAGAGTGCTGGGGCATCCCGAAAGTCTATTCCTGCGGCGCCGTCCGCATGGCCGCAAGGCGGCCGAGCAGCGCGGCCATCGCCGGGATGTCGGGGACGATCACCGATGCCGCCGTCGGCGCGGCGCCGACGTGCACGCCGAGGTCGTCCGGCCCGAGGCTGCGGAGGGCATCCTCGTCAGTGACGTCGTCGCCGGCGAACAGCGCGACGGTCGCTCCCGTCCGCTCCTTCAGTGCGGCGACCGCGGAATCCTTGCCCTCGTGACGAAAGGCGTACTCGATGATGTTGTGACCCGATCGCCTCCGCCAGTGCGGTGCCTCGGCGGCGATGAGGGCGTCGATCCTGGTGTTCGCCTCATCGGCGGTCGCGGCATCCGATCTGCGGGTGTGGACGCCGAAGCCGAACGTCTTGGGCTCGATCCACACCCCCTCGAGGTCGCTCGTCGCGGTCTCGGCGTGGGTGCGCAGCAGGTCGCGCAGCGCGCTCTCATCTGCGGCGTCCGCAGGCTCGATCAGGCCCTCGCCGGGCACCCAGAACTCCGCACCGTGGGACCCTGCCAGCAGCAGGTGGGAGTCGTCGTCATGTTCGGCGATGAGCCGCAGGTCGCTCATGCAGCGTCCCGAGACGAGTGCGACGACGGTGCGCGGTGCAGCCAGCAGTGCGTCGAGGGCCTCGCGCGCGGCGGGGATCATCCGCGCGTCCATCGGCTCGTCGGCGAACGGCGCCAGCGTCCCGTCGAAGTCGACGGCGACCAGGAGCGGATCGGATGCCGCGACACGGCGCAGCGCGGCATCGAGATCGGTCGGGCTGGTGGTCATGACTCTCCTCCGGCGTGCCTGGGTGTCGCGAGGGCGGACAGGAACGAGCGCGACCAGGCGTCGACGTCGTTCTCGACGACCTTGCGGCGCATCGCCCTCATGCGCCGGCCCTGCTCGCCGGGGGGCATGGTGACGGCGCGCATGATCGCGTCCTTGAGCCCCTCGATGTCGTGCGGGTTGATGCGCAGCGAGCTGCCCAGTTCGTCGGCAGCGCCGGCGAACTCGCTGAGCAGCAGCACTCCGCGGTTGTCGTTGCGGCTCGCGACGTACTCCTTGGCGACGAGGTTCATGCCGTCCCGGAGCGCGGTGACGAGCATGACGTCCGCGGCGAGGAAGAGGGCGACCATCTCCTCGCGCGGGTAGGCCTGATGCAGATAGCGGATGGCGGTATGGCCCATCGTGTCGAAGTCGCCGTTGATCCGCGAGACCATCAGCTCGATCTCGTCGCGCAGCTGCACATACGCCTCGACGTGTTCGCGGCTGGGACTCGCGACCTGCACGAGCGTGACATCCTCGACGTTCAAGTGTCCGTCGGCGATCAGCTCACCGTATGCCTTGAGTCGGTGCTGTATGCCCTTGGTGTAGTCGAGCCGGTCGACCCCGAGGAGGATCCGCTTCGGATTGCCGAGACTCTCCCGGATCTCCGCGGCGCGGGCCCGGATATCGGGGCGCGCGGCGAGCTCGGAGTACGACGCCGTGTCGATCGAGATGGGGAACGCCTTCGCGAGCGCGAGGCGCACCGACCCGTCTCCCTGGGGGACGCGGATGCCGGAGGCCTTTGTCTCGTAGCGCAATTGGCGCCGCACGGCTCGGGCGAAGTTGCTCGCGTCTGCGACCCGCTGGAAGCCGATCACGTCGGCGCCGAGGAGTCCCTCGAGCACCTGCCGGCGCCACGGCAGCTGCGAGAAGAGTCCGTATGCCGGGAACGGGATGTGGTGGAAGTAGCCGATGGTCAGGTCGGGACGTGCTTCGCGAAGCATGCGCGGGACGAGCTGCAGCTGGTAGTCCTGCACCCAGACGGTCGCGCCCTCGGCGGCGACCGCAGCGGCGTCGTTCGCGAATCGTCGGTTGACGCGGACGTATGCGTCCCACCAGACCCGGCGGTAGCGGGGGGCCGCGATCACATCGTGGTACAGCGGCCAGATCGTGTCGTTCGAGAAGCCCTCGTAGTAGAGCTCGACCTCTTCCGAGCTCAGCGACACGGGTACGAGCGTGGTGCCTTCGAACTCGAATGGCTCGAACTCCGTGTCGGGCACGCCGGGCCACCCGACCCAGGCGCCATCTGCACGCCGCATCACCGGTTCGAGCGCAGTGACCAGTCCGCCGGGCGAGCGGCGCCACGCATCCGGGCCCTCTCCGTCAGCGACATGGTCGACGGGCAGCCGGTTCGCGACGACGACGAGATCAGCCAGGGTCACGTATCAGCTCCAGTTCCGTGCACAGGCCCCCAGGCTAACAGCGGGTGTCCGTCTGTGCGGTGGGGCAGGTCCCGGGGTAGCGTGGGGCGCATGGGCAGGTATCTCTTCGGAACGGGCATCCTCGGCGTCATCACTGGTGCCCTCCCGCTCCTGCGGGCTCTGCGCGGTGACGCGCCGTTCACCTGGCGGGTGGCGCTCGCCTGGGTGGGCTGGGTCATCACGGCGGTGCTCGCGGTCGGCGCGGTCGTCGACCTCCGCAACGCCGAGACGGGCCACAAGGTGTCCCACGATTCGCCGTACGCGGGCCAGGAGCTCAAGCTCGTCGCGAAGCGGCAGAAGCGCATCGCGCGGCGCTGATCCGGACGCTCGACACCCGGCGGGTGTCAGATTGTTACGGGCGTGTTTCGCGACCCGGGTCGCTCGTCCTTAGGGTCGACGGGGCACCGCGATGAGGCGACGCGGGTGCGTGTCACCCGCCATGGCGGTCGTAAGTCCGCCGTCGCGGTGCTGAAACGATGCACCGAGACGCACCTGGAGACGCAATGCCCCGTAAGAGACTTCTGACCGCTGCCGCCCTCGCCCTGMCGCTGRCACTCGTCATGGCCGGCTGCGCCGGCTCCGGCGACGCCGCCTCCTCGGGTGAAGAGACCGGCCCCGTGCGTATCGGCGTCGTGAACTCGGGCGACCCCTATTGGGAGACCTTCACCGAGGCGGCCGCCGCCGAGGACATCGAGGTCGAGCTCGTGAACTTCACCGAGTACACGCAGCCCAACCCGGCCCTGTCGGCGGACGAGCTCGACCTCAACCAGTTCCAGCACGTCATCTACCTCGCGACCTACAACGTGGCCAGCGACGACGACCTGCAGCCGCTCGGCTCGACCGCGATCTACCCGCTCGGCCTGTACTCGACTCAGTTCGACTCGGTGGAGGACATCCCCGAGGGTTCGACCGTCGCGGTGCCCAACGACGAGAGCAACCAGGCCCGCGGCCTGCTCGTGCTGCAGTCGGCGGGGCTCATCGAGCTCGAGGACGGCGGCTCGATCTTCTCGACCGTCGCCGACATCGACGAGGCGAACTCGAAGGTCAAGGTCGAGGCGCTGGATGCCGCGTTCACGGCGACCTCGCTGCCCGATGTGGCCGCGGCGATCGTCAACAACGACTTCCTCGAGGACGCCGGCCTCACGGCTGACGACGCGATCGCCCAGGACGACCCGTCCGACCCGAACGCGGTGCCGTACATCAACATCTTCGCCGTCAAGGCCGAGGATGCCGACAACCCGACGTACCTGAAGCTCGTCGAGATCTTCCAGAACTCGCAGGAGATCCTGGATGGCGTTGTCGAGGCATCCGGCGGCACCGCCGTCATCGTGAAGACCCCGGTCGCTGACCTGGTGAAGTCCCTCACCGACGTGGAAGACGACATCCACGCCAAGAAGTAGTCCGCTGCGTGTGCGGCCCGTTCTCGCGAACGGGCCGCACACGCATGTTCTCGTTCAAGGAGCCGCCCATGACGCTCATCCGACTCACCGATGTCTCGAAGGCATACCCCGCGACGTCGAAGGATGCCGAGCCGGTGGTCGCGGTCGACAACGTCACGCTGGCGATCGAAGCGGGCCAGATCTGCGGAATCATCGGCTACTCCGGCGCAGGCAAGAGCACGGTGCTGCGCCTCGTGAACGCGCTCGAAACGCCCAGTTCCGGCTCTGTCGAGATCGATGGCCGCGACATCACGAAGCTCCGCGAGCGGGAACTCCGCGAACTGCGCAGGAACATCGGCATGATCTTCCAGCAGTTCAACCTCTTCGAATCGCGCACGGTCGCCGGCAACGTCGCGTACCCGCTCGAAGTCGCCGGACGTCCGCGCGCCGAGATCAAGACGCGGGTCGCAGAGCTGCTCGACTTCGTCGGCCTCGGCGGCAAGGCCAAGAGCTATCCCGAACAGCTGTCGGGCGGGCAGAAGCAGCGCGTCGGCATCGCCCGGGCTCTGGCCACCAGCCCGCGGATCCTCCTGGCCGACGAGGCCACCAGCGCGCTGGACCCAGACACCACGCAGGAGGTCCTCGAACTGCTGCGGCGGGTCAACCGGGAGCTGGGCATCACGATCCTCGTCATCACGCACGAGATGGATGTGATCCGGACCCTCGCGGACCGCGTCGTGGTGATGGAGAACGGCCGCATCATCGAGAGCGGTGGGGTGTTCGACGTGCTCTCGGCGCCGCGCAGCGCCGCGACGAAGCGGTTCGTGGCGAGCATCATCGACGACGTGCCGGTCGGCGACCAGCTGYAGACCCTCAGGGCGCGGCATCCGGGTCGCATCGTCACCTTCACGATCCGCGAAGGCGACGTCACGCAGGCCGACGTGTTCGAGGCGCTGGCCGCCGAGGGAGTGCGGTTCCAGCTGATCCACGGTGGGATCAACGACATCCGCGGCCGCGTGTTCGGTCACCTCACTCTGTCACTCGACGGAGAGGCGGACGCCGTGCAGCGCGCCATCGAACGGGCCTCGACCTTCGCCCCGCTGATCGAGGAGGACACCCGTGGATAGGCTCATCGACCTGCTGCCGGAACTGTGGGCGGCAACCTTCGAGACGCTCTACGTCGTCTCGCTCGCCCTCGTGTTCGGCGGCACCGCCGGACTCCTGCTCGGCATCGCCCTCTACGCCACGCGGGCCAGCAGTCTCTTCCCGCAGCCCGTGGTGTTCGGAGTGCTGAACGTCGTCGTCAACTTCTTCCGGCCGATCCCGTTCGTGATCCTCCTGGCCGCGGTCCAGCCGCTCGCCCGCAGCCTCGGCATCCCGGGTATCGGGCCGGAGTTCGGCATCTTCGCGATCACGCTCGCGTCGATGTTCGCGATCAGCCGCATCGTCGAGCAGAACCTGCTCACTGTGCGCCCCGGCATCATCGAAGCGGCGCGCGCCGCGGGAGCGAGCCGTTCGCGGATCCTCCTCCGGCTCGTCCCCCGCGAAGCGCTCGGCCCGCTCATCCTCGGGTACACGTTCATCGTGGTGGCGCTCGTAGACATGACGGCGATCGCGGGCGCGGTCGCCGCGGGCGGCCTCGGTGAATTCGCGATCGTGTACGGGTTCAAGCAGTTCAACCCCGCCGTGACGTGGTCGGCCGTGCTGATCATCATCGTGATCGTGCAGGGCGTACAGCTCCTCGGAAACACGCTCGCACGCAAGGTGCTCCGCCGCTGAGACGAGACATCTCAGCCGAGCCCGATCCGTCTCAGCGCGTGAGGATCAGCGCTTCGCCCTGACCGCCACCGCCGCACAGGGCGACAGCGGCCGTGCCACTGCCGCGCCGGACGAGCTCGTGCACGGCGTGCACGACGAGCCGGTTGCCGGAGGCGCCGATCGGGTGGCCGATCGCGATGCCGCCGCCGTGGATGTTGACGATGTCATCGCCGAGGCCGAGTTCGCGCTGCGAGCGGGCGACGACCGCACCGAACGCCTCGTTGATCTCGACCAGGTCGAGGTCGGCGGCGGTGATGCCCTGCTTCTGACACGCACGTTCGATCGCGCGCGCCGGCTGAGCCTGCAGCGAGTTGTCGGGGCCGGCCGTCTGGCCGCTCGCGCCGACCACCGCGAGCACATCCCAGCCGTTCTCGGCGGCGTGGGCGCGCGTGGTCAGCACGACCGCGGATGCCCCGTCGGAGATCTGCGACGAGTTGCCGGCGGTGATCGTGCCGCCTTCCGCGAATGCCGGACGCAGCCCGCCGAGACTGTCGACGGTGGTGTCCGGTCGGATGCCCTCGTCGTGGTTGACGACGACCGGCGCGCCCTTGCGCTGCGGAATCTCCACCGGCACGATCTCAGCGTCGAAGACGCCCTCATCCCAGGCCTTGGCGGCGCGCTGGTGCGAGCGCGCGGCGACACCGTCCTGGTCTTCGCGGGTCAGTTCGAACCGGGCGTTGTGGCGTTCCGTGGAGGCGCCCATGCTCTCGCGGTCGTAGGCGTCGGTGAGTCCGTCGTACGCCATGTGGTCGAGCACCTCGACGGATCCGTACGTCCAGCCGTCCCTCGAGCCCACGAGCAGGTGCGGGGCGCGGGTCATCGACTCCATGCCCGCCGCGACCACGACACGGGCATCGCCCGCGTCGATCATGCGGGCCGCGTCGATGATCGCGGTGAGCCCGGACAGGCACACCTTGTTGACCGACGAAGCCGGCACGTCCCAGCCGATTCCGGCTCCGATCGAGGCCTGCCTGGCAGGGTTCTGGCCCGCACCCGCGGGCAGAACCTGTCCGACGATCACGGCATCCACCGCTCCCGCCGGAATACCGCCCCGCTCGAGCGCTCCGCGGATCGCGGCGCTGCCGAGCTGCACCGCGGTGAGCGGTGCGAGCTGCCCCTTGAGTCGCCCCTGCGGAGTGCGCGCAGCGGCGACGATGACGACGTCGTCGTGGTTCATGCTTCCACCTTAAGTTCGACGGAGCGGAGGTGCTCCGACAGGATGAGCTCCGGTTCGGTCGCGGCGACGACCTCGTCGACCGTGACCCCCGGTGCGGTCTCGATGAGGACGAGCCCCTCGGGCGTGACATCGATGACCGCGAGGTCGGTGATGATCCGGTCGACCACGCCCTTGCCGGTGAGCGGGAGCGAGCACTCCTGGACGATCTTCGCGGTGCCGTCCCTGGCGACGTGCTCCATGAGCACGATGACCTTGCCTGCCCCGTGCACGAGGTCCATGGCGCCGCCCGGTCCCTTGACCATCTTTCCCGGGATCATCCAGTTCGCGATGTCGCCGGCGGCCGACACCTGCATCGCCCCGAGGATGGCGGCGTCGATCTTTCCGCCGCGGATCATCCCGAAGCTCGTGGACGAATCGAAGAACGCGGCGCCGGGGAGCACGGTGACCGTCTCCTTGCCCGCGTTGATCAGGTCGGGGTCGACGTTCTCCTCGGCGGGGTAAGGCCCGACGCCGAGAATGCCGTTCTCGGACTGCAGGATCACCGTGATGCCCGGCGGCAGATTGCTGGGGACGAGCGTCGGGATGCCGATGCCGAGGTTGACGTACGAGCCGTCGGCGAGCTCGGCCGCAGCGCGGGCGGCCATTTCGTGGCGGGTGAGGGCCATGTCAGTTCTCTCCTTCTGGTCCCTGAGCCTGTCGAAGCGCGATCGTGCGACGCTCGATGCGCTTTTCGATGTCGGTGCCGACCTCGATGATCCGGTGCACGTAGATGCCCGGCAGGTGGATCGCATCCGGGTCGAGATCCCCCGGCTCGACGAGCTCCTCCACCTGCGCGATGCAAACCCGCCCGGCCATCGCCGCGAGCGGGTTGAAGTTGCGCGCGGACTTGTTGAACACGAGGTTGCCGTAACGGTCGCCTTTGGCGGCGTGCACGAGCGAGAAGTCGGTCTGGATCGCCTCCTCGAGCACGAACTCCTTCGGTCCGTTCGGCCCATCGAACGTGCGCACCTCCTTGACCGGCGAGGCAACGGCGACGCCGCCGTTGCCGTCGTAGACGCGCGGAAGGCCGCCCTCGGCCACCTGGGTGCCCACGCCGGTCTGCGTGAAGAAGGCGGCGATGCCGGAGCCGCCCGCCCGCAGCTTCTCGGCGAGGGTCCCCTGCGGCGTCAGCTCGAGTTCGAGCTCGCCGGAGAGGAACTGCCGTTCGAACTCCTTGTTCTCGCCGACGTACGAGGAGGTCATCTTGCGGATCCGCTTCGCGTTCAAGAGAACCCCGAGGCCCCAGTCGTCGACCCCGCAGTTGTTGCTGACGATGCTGAGGTCGCGCGTGCCCTGCGCGAGCAGCGCCTCGATCAGGGCGATGGGGTTGCCGGAGAGGCCGAACCCTCCGACGGCGAGCGACGCTCCGTCGCCGATGTCGGCGACCGCCTCGGCAGCCGACGCGTAGGTCTTGTCGATCACGTGCACTCCTTCGTTCACGCTGGCGGCGTGTTTCGCCTCAACACTGCGCTCCCCCGTGCGCGATGTCACGCCACTGATTGCGATGTGGAGCCGACCCGTCGTAGTGTCCATATCGTGGACACCTCGCAGCGTTCTATCCCTGGCACGCAGTCGGTCGCCCGTGCAGCCAGCCTGCTCCGCCTGGTCACGGCGGCCGGCGATGACGGCCTCGCGGTGGCCGAACTCGCCCGCCGTGCCGACCTCACCAGGCCCACCGCGCATCGCCTCCTGAGCGCCCTCCGTCACGAGGGGCTCGTCGATCAGGACGAGCGGACGGGACGATGGATGCCGGGGCCCGAGCTGTACCTGATGGGCACGGTTGCGGCATCCCGCTACGACATCACCTCGATCGCCCGCGACATCGTCCGGTCGCTTGCCGTGCGGACCGAGGAGAGCGCGTTCCTGTCGGTGCGGCGCGGAGACGAGACCGTCTGTCTGCTGCGGGAAGAGGGCAGCTTCCCGATCCGGTCGTTCGTCCTGTCCGAAGGGGTGCGCTTTCCGCTCGGCGTCGCCTCGGCCGGGCTCGCCATCCTCGCGTTCCTGCCACCCCACGATGTGGACGCCTATCTCGAGCGCCACCCGGAACTCCCGCAGCGCTGGGGCGCGGCCCACGGCGAGCCGCGGCTGCGCGCACGCCTCAAGGAGACGCAGGCGCGCGGTTACGCCGTGAACCCGGGACTGATCGTCGAGGGCAGCTACGGCATCGGGGCGGCGGCGTTCACGCGTGAGGGCCACCCGCAGTGGGCGCTCAGCCTGACCGGGGTGCAGTTCCGGTTCGGGCCGGACCGGCTGCCGGAGCTCGGGCGCACGCTCCTCGCCCACGCGCACCAGCTCACCACCCGGATCGCCGCCTCCGGCCGCTGATCGGCAGGCTCACCGCGCGGTCCAGCCGCCGTCCATCGCATAGGACGAGCCGGTGACCATCCCGGCGGCATCCGAAACCAGCCAGCCCGCGAGCGAGGCGACCTCTTCGGGCTCGACGAGCCGCTTGATCCCGGTCTCCGTCAGCATGACCTTCTCGACGACCTCGCTTTCGGGAATGCCGTGCACCCTTGCCTGATCGGCGATCTGCTGCTCGACGAGCGGGGTGCGCACATACGAGGGGCTGATGCAGTTGCTCGTCACCCCGTGTGGCGCACCTTCGAGGGCCGTCACCTTCGAAAGCCCTTCGAGCCCGTGCTTCGCGGTCACATACGCGGACTTGAACGCGCTCGCGCGCAGTCCATGCACGCTCGATATGTTGACGATGCGTCCCCAGCCTTTCGCGTACATCGCAGGCAGCACCGCGCGGATCAGCAGGAACGGCGACTCAACCATGAGTCGCTGGATGAGCCGGAACGCGTCGGGGTCGAAATCGACGATCGGGCTCACCCGCTGGATGCCCGCGTTGTTCACGAGGATGTCGATGTCGAGCGACAGATCGTCCAGTGCCGCGGTGTCGGCCAGGTCGATCACCCACGATTCACCGGAGACAGCGGATGCCGCCTCCGCCGCGGCATCCGCGTTCAGG
>NZ_JBFUFC010000121.1:0-11595 GCF_056403635.1 Microbacterium sp. P2_F9
CTCGTCCTGCAGACCCTCTTCCACCAGGGCGCGATGAGCCGGGCCGACCTGGCTCGCGAGACCGGCCTGACCCGGGTGACGATCTCCGACCTCGTGGCCGAGCTCATCGCCGATCAGCTCGTCGTGGAGAAGGGTGTGCGCGAGGCGTCGGGGCCCGGCAAGCCGGCGATGCTCGTCGACCTCGATCGCGACGGACACCGGATCGTCGGCATCGACCTCTCCGGCAGCGACGCGTTCATCGGCGCAGTCCTCACCCTCGACGGCGACATCGTCGTGCGACTCGAGGCTCCCGTGCCGACCGGCGCCGACGACGTCGTCGACACGGTCGTCGCGCTCGCCCGCGAACTGGTCGCCCAGTCGCACGCCCCGGTGCTCGGCATCGGCGTGGGCACCCCCGGCGTGGTCGACGACCATGGCGTCATCCTCACCGCGCCGAACCTCGGCTGGGCCGGCTTCGATCTCGAGGGCGCGCTGCGCGGTGCGCTCGACCTGCCCGTCCTCGTCGCCAACGACGCCAATGCGGCAGTGCTCGCGGAGTACACCTTCGGCGGCGCCGGCGACGATGTGCTGCTGGTCAAGGTCGGCCGAGGCGTCGGGTCGGGCCTCCTCGCCGGCGGGCAGCCCATGCGCGGCGCCCACTTCGCCGCGGGCGAGATCGGCCATGTCACGGTCGGCACCGATGGTGGACCGCTGTGCGTCTGCGGCAAGGTCGGATGCCTCGAAGCCTGGCTCTCGGTGCCTGCGCTCACGGCGCGGCTGGCCGCGGCATCCGACGACGCCCGCGAAGGGATCCTCCGCGACGCGGGGGAGCGCCTCGGCATCGCCCTCGCGCCGATCGTGGGAGTGCTGGACGTGTCGGAGATCGTGCTCTCCGGCCCCACCGAACTTCTCGACGGAGTACTCGCGGAAGCGATCGTCGAGACCCTCCGCACCCGGACGCTCGCCAAGTTCCACGACGGCGTGCGCGTGCGGATGACGGAGCAAGGCCAGGACATCGTCCTGCGCGGCGCGGCCGTCATGGTCCTGTCCGGACAACTCGGGGTGTCATAGCACCGCACGACCCGCTCCACGGGTTCGCCCCGGACCCGAAATCCCCCCGGATGGGCCACCCGGCCCATCGAAATCACCAAGAAACGAAGGAAGACACATGAACAAGAAGCTGGGAGCCTTCGCCTTCCTGGGCGCAGCGGCACTCGTGCTCGCGGGCTGCTCCGGCGGCGCCGGCGGCTCGGAGAGCGCCGCTCCGTCGGGATTCGACCCCGAAGGCGCCAAGGACCAGAACATCACCTTCTGGGTGATGGGCGGCGACACCCCCGCGGCGCTGCGCGACTACCTCGTCGCGGAGTACAAGGATGCCACCGGCGGCACCCTCACGATCGAGGAGCAGAGCTGGGGCGACGCGCTCACCAAGCTCGCGAACCAGCTGCCCGACGCCAACAACACCCCCGACGTCACCGAGATCGGCAACACCTGGGCGCCGACCTTCACCACGGCCGGTGCGTTCAGCGACCTCAGCGACATCTACGAGGACCTCGGCGGGTCCGACCTGCTGCCGTCCTTCGTCGAGGTCGGCTCGGTCGACGGGGCGCAGTACGCGCTGCCGTACTACTTCGGCTCGCGCTACATCACCTACCGCAAGGACATCTGGGAGGCCGCCGGCCTGTCGGTGCCCGCCACGCTCGAAGAGTTCAACACCTCGGTCAAGTCGCTGAAGACCGACGACCAGGCCGGCTTCTACATCGGCGGCCAGGACTGGCGCAACGGCATCTCGTGGATCTTCGCCAACGGCGGCGACCTCGCGAAGAAGGACGGCGACAAGTGGGTCTCGACCCTCTCCGACCCGAAGAGCATCGCGGGCCTCGAGCAGTTCCAGGACCTGTTCGTGAACGCGTCGACGGCTCCGGTCACCGAGGCGGACAGCACCCCGTGGGTCAACATCAACAACGACAAGACCGGCGCCCCGCCGACGGCCGCCACGATCATCGCACCCGGCTGGGCGCACTGGTCGATCGGTGACTACACGGGCGACAAGACCAACGACGCGGGCGACACGGTCGAGGTCCGCGAGTGGAACGACGACACGTTCGGCGTCTTCCCGCTGCCCGGCACCACGGCAGGCGAGGCCGCACCCGTGTTCGCCGGCGGCTCGAACATCGGCATCTCGGCCAAGAGCAAGAACCAGGCCGGCGCCAAGGAGCTGATGCGCATCATCTTCTCCGACGAGTACCAGCAGATGCTCGGTGAGAACGGCCTCGGCCCGGCGAACACGACGCAGGTCGGCTCGCTCGGCGACGACCAGTTCGCCACGGCCCTGATCGACTCGGCGCTGAACTCGAAGCTCACCCCTGCGGCGCCCGGCTGGGCCGCGGTCGAGGGCGCGAAGATCCTCGAGGAGTTCTTCGGCAAGGTGGCCGGCGGTGGCGACATCGAGGCCCTCGCCAAGGAGTACGACGAGAAGATCAACGCCATCATCAACGGCTGATCCTCCGTTCCCGGGTCGGAGCATCGCCTCCGGCCCGGGAACACCCCGAATTCACCTTCGCGACCACCAAGGATGTGACCATGGCGATCGCCGCCCCCACCACGAGTGTCACGGCGGGCCCGCGTGCCAATGAGGCGGTCGGCTCACGCCGCCGGCCCCTCACCCACCTGTTCCTGCTCCTCCCCGCTATCGCGATCCTGCTGTTCGGCATGGGCTATCCGGTCGTGTGGCAGGTCATCACGTCGTTCCAGAAGTACGGCGCGATGCAGCAGCTGGGCGGCAAGGCCCCCGAGTTCATCGGCCTCGACAACTACATCGCCGTCGCCACCAGCCCTACCTTCTGGGCCGTGGCCATCCGGTCCATCGTGTTCTGCATCGTCACCGCGGTCATCACCGTCGTGATCGGCATGCTGCTGGCCGTGTTGATGAGCAAGGTGCCCACCGTGGTCCGCATCATCCTGCAGGTCTCGCTCCTGCTCGCATGGGCGATGCCGGTCGTAGCGGCGATGACGGTCTGGATCTGGCTGTTCGACCGGCGTCGCGGCGTCGTCAACTACCTCCTGGACAAGATCCCGGGCGTCGACATGAACAACTTCAACTGGATCGGCGGTGACCCCGCGATCTTCTTCGGCGTGGCATCCATCATCGTCATCTGGATGTCGGTGCCGTTCGTCGCCTTCTCGTCGTATGCGGGGCTGACCCAGGTGTCCGACGAGGTCATCGAGGCCTCTCAGCTCGACGGCGCGTCCGGGTGGCAGCGCCTGCGCTACATCCTGCTGCCGATGGTCCGTCCCGTCATCATGATCGTCCTGCTGCTGAACCTCATCTGGGACCTCCGCGTGTTCACGCAGATCACGATGCTGCAGGATGCCGGGCCCCAGGCCAGCGACTACGACCTGCTCGGCACCTACATCTACAAGCAGGGTGTCGCGGGGCTCAACTTCGGCCAGGGCGCCGCCATGGCGATCTTCGTGCTCGCTCTCACCATCCTGATCAGCTGGTTCTACATCCGGAGCCTCCTCAAGGAAGACCAGGCCTGATGTCCACGCACACCGTCACCGCACCCGGCGCGGAGCACCCCCGGACCGCCTCCGCGAAGCCGGTCCCCACGCGCCGCCACCGCCTCGGCCGGCCCGCCACATGGGGCTGGAGCGTCCTGGCCATCGTCGTCGCGATCGCCTGGGCCTTCCCGGTCTACTGGATGGTCAACTCCGCACTGCTGCCGACGTCGGCCCTGGAGTCGTTCACCCCGACGTTCGTGCCGTTCGGCGGTTCGTTCGCGAACTTCCGCGCCGTCATCGACGAGAGCTTCTTCTCAGCGCTGGCGATCAGCCTCAGCGTGACGCTGATCGCGGTGTTCTTCTGCCTCATCTTCGCCTTCCTCGCCGCCATCGCGATCAGCCGGTTCAAGTTCCGCGGACGCACGGCCTTCATCATCTCGATCCTGCTGATCCAGATGCTCCCCGCCGAGGGCCTGTTCGTCGCGCAGTACAAGATGATGAGCGAGCTGGGCCTGCTGAGCAACATCGCCGGTCTGAGCCTCCTCTACATCGCCGCTGTCGTCCCGTTCACGGTCTGGATGCTGCGCGGCTTCGTCGCCGGCGTGCCCGCCGAGCTCGAGGAGGCGGCGATGGTCGATGGGCTCAGTCGCACCCAGGCGTTCATCCGGATCACCCTGCCGCTGCTCGCGCCCGGGCTCGTAGCAGCCGCCGTCTTCGCGTTCCTGCAGTGCTGGAACGAATTCACCGTCGCGCTCGTGATCATGAGCGCCGACAGCGAGACGCTTCCGCTCTGGCTGCGCGGATTCGTGCAGGCGTCGACGACCCGCGCGATCGACTGGGGACAGGTGATGGCCGCCTCGACGATCGTCGCGGTGCCGGTCATCATCTTCTTCCTGATCGTCCAGGGCCGAATGACGAGCGGACTCGTCTCCGGGGCGGTCAAGGGCTGATGGGCACGCAGACACGGGCCGCCTTCCCCAGGGAGGCCGGCCGATGAGGGTCGGTCTGGATGTCGGCGGCAGCAAGATCGACGCCGTCGTGGTCGACCCGACCGGGGAGATCGCGGCACGCGTTCGACTGGCGACCGGCTGGGGCGCCGAGGGGGTCATCGACACCGTGATCGCGGCCGTGCACGCGGTCGCCACGGACGCCGGGGCCACGCTGGCGTCGATCAGATCGGTCGGGATCGGCATCCCTGGTCAGGTCGATCCGGGCACCGGCCGCGTGCTGCACGCGGTGAACCTCGGCGTCGACGAACTGAACCTCGGCGCCGCGGTCTCGGCCGAGCTGGGCGTCACGGTGCGCGTCGAGAACGATGTGAAGGCGGCTGGGCTCGGCGCCCACGCCCTCCACCGCGCCGGCGGCGATCGCATCGACTCGATGGCCTACCTCAACCTCGGCACCGGCATCGCCGCGGGCATCGTGATCGGCGGGCGGCTGTGGCGCGGCGCCCATGGCGCAGCCGGGGAGGTCGGCCACATCTCGGTCGACCCGCAGGGGGCGGAGTGCCGCTGCGGTCAGCGCGGCTGCATCGAGGCGCTCGCCGGCGGCGGCGCGATCGCGCAGCGCTGGGACCGCGGAGGGGATCTGCCCGTGCTCGACGTGTTCGATGCGGCCGACGCCGGCGATCCCTTCGCAGGCGCACTGCGCGCTGGCCTGGCTCGCGGCGTCGCCGCCGCCGTCCGGGTGCTCGTCCTCACCGCCGACGTCGAGGTGGTCGTGCTGGGCGGCGGAGTCACGGCCCTCGGCGAGCGGCTGATGGCGGATGTCGCGGCCGAACTCGCCGCCAGCGCCCAGGCTTCGCCGTTCATGCGTTCGCTCCGGCTCGAGGAGCGGGTCGAGATGCTCACGTTCGGCTCGCCCGCCGCCGCGCTCGGCGCGGCGCTCATCGGCGCTCGCGATCCGGAACCCGAGGAGGCGCTCATCCATGGCTGAAGCCGCGGCATCCCGCCTGACGTTCGCCGACTGCTGCCGCTGCGCGTCTGCGAACAAGCCGGAGCGGCAGGGACTGCAGGCGCGACGCTGACACGCGGCACCCGGGGTCTATCCTCTGCATCAGATCGGATGCACTGGGGTGTCTGATCCTGAGCCGGGGTCAGCTCTGACTCCTCCGCGAGCGGAGCATCGATGTCGGGATCCGCGACCGACCGATCGGCGACGGCGGTGGGCACGAGAGACGGGCGGATCGCGTTCGTCCTCGGAGGCGGGCTGTTCATTGCTTCTGCCATCCTCAATGTCGTGCTGGCCCCGGTCAGCGGTTCCGACTATCCGCCACCGGCAAGCGCAGATCTGAGCGTCGCGGACGTGCTCCACCTTGGTGCGGCTGTGCTCTTCGGCGCGGGAGTGCTGGTGTTCGCGTGGGGTATCCGGGGCAAAGGCAGCGTGGTTGCTCGTCGACCACTCGGGCTCACCGCTCTGACGCTGTTCGCGCTCTCGATACCGGTGGTCGACGCAGTCGGTCTCCTCTTCACGGTCGCCCACCCAGATGACTCTCTGGGGGCGGTGGCCTGGGGTGTGAATCTGGTGTCGAYCCTCGTGATGCCGCTCGCGGGGGTCACCGGCGCCATGCGAATCGCGCTGGTCGGGGCTGTTCCGGGTGGGTGGCGGTGGCTGCCGGCGATCGCTGTGTCGTTCGGGATCGCCGTGGCGCTGTGGGGAGTCATGGCGGCCTTCTCGTCGGCCGAACCCGCCGTAACGGACTCGATTCGCACCGTGGTCGGCCAAATGACGGCCTGGTACCCGGTCGTCAGTCCACTTGTGCTCGGCGCCGTGGCGATCTGGTTGGCGAGTGCCGCCGGAACCGCACGTAGGGTCGAAGGATGACCCTTCCCGATGGGCTCCTGGCCCTGCTGCGCGCCCCGAGCATCTGCTACATCGCCACCCTCATGAAGGACGGATCGCCGCAGCTGACCCAGGTGTGGGTCGACACGGATGGCGAGCACATCGTGATCAACAGCGTCGACACCCACCTCAAGGTGCGCAACCTCCGGCGTGACCCGCGCGTGGCAGTCACCATCAGCGATCCCGCCCGGCCGGGCGGCTATTTCCAGGTGCGCGGACGCGCGATCGAGATCACCGAGGTGGGCGGCCCTGACCACATCGACACGCTCTCGCACAAATACACCGGGGGTCCCTACGCCTGGTACGGCGGGCGCGATCAGGTGCGGGTCGTGATCACCATCGAGGCCGACAAGGTCAGCAGCGTCGGCCGCTGATCGGCCGATTCGACGGCAGATCGCAGGGGTCGGCGGGCGCACCGCTCGCCTTCGGCGTTGCCGCGGCTTCCTCGCCGCACGGGCGGCATGCGCGACGGTGGCAGAGCAGCCCTGATGCATGGGCGATCTGGGGGTATATGCTCGCCGCCAAGTCGGATGCAACGGTGCATCGGACTATCGACTCGGTGGTGTGCCTCAGCCTCCGATGAGTGGAGGCATTCGCTATGTCGCAACCATTCGCCGGGCGGACGGCCGTAAGCACCCGCAACGGAAGGATCGCGTTCGTCCTGGGGGGCAGTCTCCTGATCGCGGCCTCCCTCGTCGAATTCGTGCGGGCCGCGCTCCCGTGGGACGCGCTGGGTATCCAGGTGCAGGGACTTGTGTACTACTTTCCGCCGATGATCGGAGCTGGGCTTTTCGGAGCGTCCCTTCTCGTCTTCGCCTGGGGAGTGCGCGGCGAGGGCAGCGTCGTCGCGCGCAAGGCCGTCGGACTGACCGCCATGACCGTGCTCGGGCTGTGGAACTTCGTGCTCCTGCTCGTCGGGCCGCCACTTCTCGAGGCGAATCCGGGCGAGAATCTGGTGTCGCTCCTCATCCTCATCGGCCTGCCGGTGCTCCTGCCCATCGTCGTGATCATCGCGGTTGTCTCGATCGGGCGGGCGCGCGCGATTCCGGGTCTCTGGCGATGGGCTCCGGCGATCGCGATCTGCCCTTACCTCATCCTTTACGTCACGAGCATCATGTCCAACACCGGCGCCTACATGCTGCTTATGGACTTCCCCTTCCAAGCGGTCCTCTGGGCGGACATCGTCGCGCACCTCCTGCTCGGCGTACTCGCGATCGGACTGGCCGTCGCAGCGGGCCGTCGCGCCGCGCGCACGGAGGCGCCGCCGTCGGACTCGTTCGCGATCACGCCTGCGGACCCGTCCGCGCCGGCGGTCTGACCGGCTTTCAGCGCTCGAAGACCTTGCCCGGATTGAGGATGCCGAGCGGGTCGAAGACGCGCGTGATCTGACGCTGCAGCTCCCACTGGTCATCGCCGAGCTCGTCGACGAGCCAGCGGCGCTTGAGCACGCCGATGCCGTGCTCGCCGGTCAGGGTGCCGCCGAGACGCAGGGCGGAGCGGAAGAGATCATCTGCGGCCTCCCAGATGACCGCGGGAACATCCGGTCCCTCGAAGATGAAGTTCGGATGCAGGTTTCCATCGCCGGCATGCGCGACCGTGGGGATCGTCACGCCGTAGGTGCGCTCCACGCGGGCGATCTCGCCGAACATCGCGGGCAGCGCGCTGCGCGGCACGGACACGTCCTCGATGAGCGTCGTCCCGAGGGTCTCCATCGCCGGGTGCATCGACCGGCGGATCGCCAGCAGCCGCTCGCCCTCGGCGCGGTCGTGCGAGACCACGACCGTGCCCCCCGCGGTCCGCAGGGTCGCAGCGATCGCGTCAGCCTCGGCGGCCGCGGCCGGCCCGTCGGTCTGGACCGTCAGCTGCGCGGCGCCGGGAGCCGGTGCGTCGAGGGAGAGAAGCGCGTGGACGGCGGCCAGGGACGCGGCATCCATCAGCTCCATGATCGACGGCTGCACGCCGGACGCGGTGACGGCGGCGGATGCCTCAGCCGCCGCCCGCACGTCGGGGAACGTGGCCGCGATCGTGCACACGTCCCCGGGGACGAGCCGGCGCAGCTTCAGGGTGGCGCTGACGACGACGCCGAGCGTCCCTTCTGACCCGATGACGAGCGAGGTGAGATCGAGGCCAGTCACACCCTTGACCGTGCGGTGGCCGAGATGCAGGAGCCGCCCGTCCGCGAGCACGAGATCTACGCCGAGGACGGCATCCCGCACCACTCCGTATTTCGCGCAGAGGAGGCCGCCCGCGCCGGTGGCGATGTTGCCGCCGACGGTCGAGATCGCACGGCTCGCGGGGTCCGGCGCCCACCACAGGCCGAACTCGGCGAGCGCCGTATCGAGATCGCCGTTGAGGATGCCGGGCTCGACCACGGCGAGCAGGTCGTCCGGGCGCACCTCGAGGATGCGATCCATCGCCCGCATAGACAGGGCGATCTCGCCTTCGCCGGCGTTCGCCGCCCCCGCCAGACCCGTTCCCGCACCGCGGACGACCACAGGGGTGCGGGTCTCGGTCGCGATGCGCAGGGTCGCCTGGACGTCGGCGATCGACTGCGCATGGACGACGGCAAGCGGGACTCCGGATGCCGCGTGCCCGGACTTGTCGGCGCGGGCCTCGCGCAGCGCGGCCGCGGTGCTGTCGACCCGATCGCCGAGCGCCGCGCGCAGGAGCGCCAGAACGTCGGCGGCTTCGCTCACGCCAGGCGTCGCCGGCCGGCGAGCACGCCCACGGTCACCGCGACGACGCCGAAGATGATGCCGATCCACGCCTGCCCGAGGCTCCACCAGGCCATCGTCGCCGCGACGTAGACGAGCAGCTCGACGAGGGCGCGGATGAAGGGATGCACGGCGAAGACGGCGCGCGGCGAGACGAACAGCGCCCAGATGAGGAGGGCGACCAAAGGAGCGGCGATGCCGACGACGATGTTCCACGGGAACGACCACGCGACGAAGCCCCACAGCGCGAGGGAGCCGAATGCCAGGAGCTCGCACACGAAGGCCGCGAGGTCGAGCGGAGTCAGCGGCGCACGGGTGCCGGGTGCGGGCTCTGCGGGTTTCGCAGGGGTCACACGGGGGGTCTCGGACATGCGTCAAGTCTACGGCGGCCTGTTGGCCGGCCCGCCGGGGCCCCGACGGCACCCTCAGTCGGAGGGGGCGACCAGTTCGCTGATGGGCACCTGGACGGCGGCACCCGGGGCAGCGGCGGGCGCAAGGCCGCTGGCAGGTGCGCCGCGATCGGCCGCGGAGGCAGCGGCCGCAGCCCCTGCCGGCGGCGGCGGGGGGACGACCCTCGCCTGAGGGTAGCTCCCGCGCTCGCGTACTTCGCCATCGCTGCCGTCCGCCGTAGTCGCGGGTTCGGCGCCGGGCGCAGTGTGGTCGGTGTGGCCTGTTGCGGTGCCGTTGGCGGAGTCGGGTCCGGTGCCGTTGGCGGAGCGGGGTCCGGCGCCGTTGGCGGAGCCGGGTCCGGGGCCGTTGGTGGTGCCTGTTGCGGTGCCGTTGGCGGAGCGGGGTCCGGCGCCGTTGGCGGAGCCGGGTCCGGTGCCGTTGGCGCTGCCCGTCGCCGTGCCGTTGGCGGAGCCGGGTCCGGTGCCGTTTGCGCTGCCCGTCGCCGTTCCGTCGGCGGTCGGGTCGCCGGTGCGGCTCGCGGTGGTGCCGTCGCTCCCCACCTCTTCGTCCTCAGCCGAGGAGAAGTCTTCGGTGGGATTGTTCGAATCGCCTGCCGAAGCGGGCACCGTCCCCGTCTCGTCGACCCCGGTGGGGGGCAGTTCGGTCGCGACGTGCGTGGTCGCAGGGGGCGCGGGGACAGCGGGTTGCAGGGCGATGCCCGAGGCCGCCGAGCCGACGAGGACCGCGCCGGCGACGACCACGCCGACCATGCCTCCGATGGTCGAGAGCAGCCCCCCGCCTGCCGCGCCGGCGGCCACCAGCCCCGCCGTGGCGGCTGCCGTGCCTGCGACGGTTCCGGCTGCGCCCGCGGTGCCCGCCATGGCGGCTCCCGCGCCCGCGCCTACGGTCGCGACTCCCGAGCCGGTGGCCCCGAACCCCGTCCCGGCGACCGCCAGGCCCGTGCCGCCATGCATCGCGACCGTGCCGTGGACGACACCGCTCGGCATCGCCGCGAGTGCCACGAGGGATGACCCACCGCCTTGGACGGTCGCAAGGTACGCGGCGGTTCCCGTCACGCCGATAGTCAGGGGGAGAAGCACGAGGGTGAGGCGACGCGAGACATCCTTCGCCTCGCTCGCGACGATCGAGCATCGGGTGCATTCGGCGAGATGCGCCTCCGCCCTTGCCTGGTCTCGCCGGCCGAGATTGGACCGCGCGAACGCGCCGAGGCGTTCGATGGTCCATTGGCAGTCCGAGCCGTTCGCGACGTCCTTGAGATGCGCCTGGATCCAGGCTTCGCGCAGCCCCTCGCGCGCCCGGAACGTCAGCTGGGCAACGGCGGTCGGCTTCATGCCGAGCAGCGGGGCGACCTCCGCCGGCTTCATCCCCTCGATCTCGGAGTACCAGAGCGCTTCCTGCCACCGTGACGGGAGACTGCGGAAGGCGCGCACGGTGATGCTGCGGTCGAGCGCGTCCTCGGTCGCGCGGTCGCTGGTGGCGGGGTCTTCCATCGTCTCCAGGTCGTCGGTGGTCGTCTCTCTGCGGGCGCGTCCCCAGCCGGCCGCGGTATTGCGGATGCTGGTGAACAGATACGCCCGGAACGAGCCGGTCGGGCCGCCGCCGCGCAGGATCGACTGATAGATGCGCGCGTACGCCTCCTGGACGAGGTCGTCGGAGTCGAGGCTCGACGTCATCGATCGGGCCACCGCGATCCSGGCTCGGTAGYGGCGGCGCCAGAGCTCACCGAACGCGGCGCGGTCGCCGGATCGGCTGCGCAGCACGAGTTCCTGGTCGGCGGCGTCGTCGATCGCGGCTGCTGCCTCGCCGGCGCCGTCGATGGTGGTCACGTCGTCTCCGGATCTGCGATCGGGTCCGGCAGGGCCGGAGGGCGGTGTCGCGAGTTCTTGCCGCGCTGCGCCTCCATTGTCCGCGCGATTCCCGGTTTCCGCCATGCCCGGATCGGCAGGCGCGTCCCGCTCAGGACGATCCAGCGCCTGCGCTCGAAGAAAACCTGCCGAAGTCGCGTAATAGACCTGGCAGATCGCCGTCTACTCAAGCAAGAAGACTCACCCGAATTCTTCGAGAGGTGAGCCGGGTCCGGAGAGAACTCGGGGGAGGGATCTCCGGACCCGGCTCACCTGGGGTGGCGCGGCCGTTGCATCTGGGG
>NZ_JBFUFC010000122.1:0-11577 GCF_056403635.1 Microbacterium sp. P2_F9
GAACGGGAGTATTCCCGTCGATGGGGACTCGACGCCGGGCGGCTCGCGGCGCTCGGTCCGGATAGCATGGTGATGCACCCCGGACCGATGAACCGCGGTCTCGAGATCTCGGCGCAAGCCGCCGACTCGCCCCGGTCGACAGTGCTCGACCAGGTGACCAACGGCGTCTCGGTGCGCATGGCCGTGCTGTATCTGCTGCTCGCGGGAGCAGCGGACGAGAAGGAGGACAGACGATGAGCGAGGTCTTCCTGTTCCAGGGGGCACACCTTGAGGGCGGCGAGGCCGCCGACCTCATCGTCGAAGACGGCCTCATCGTCGAAGTGGGCACCGGGCTGAGCCGCGCCGGCGCGACCGTGGTCGATGCTGCCGGCCTGATCGCACTGCCCGGTCTGGTCGACCTCCACACGCACCTGCGCGAACCCGGGTACGAGGCATCCGAGACGATCCTCTCCGGATCGCGTGCCGCTGCTGCCGGTGGCTTCACGGCGGTCTTCGCGATGCCGAACACCTCGCCGGTGGCGGACACCGCTGGTGTCGTCGAGCAGGAGCTCGCGCTCGGTGAAGCTGCCGGCTACGTGACCGTCCAGCCGATCGGTGCGGTGACGGTCGGGCAGAAGGGCGAGCGGCTCGCCGAACTCGGCGCGATGGCGTCTTCGCGTGCCCGCGTCCGGGTGTTCAGCGACGACGGCTTCTGCGTGTGGGACTCGCTCATCATGCGCCGCGCGCTCGAGTACGTGAAGGCGTTCGACGGCGTCATCGCCCAGCACGCGCAGGACCCGCGGCTCACCGAGGGCGCCCAGCTCAACGAGGGTTCAGTCTCCGCGGAGCTGGGCCTCGCCGGCTGGCCCGCCGTTGCGGAGGAGTCGATCATCGCCCGCGACGTGCTGCTCGCCGAGCACGTCGGCTCGCGGCTGCATGTCTGCCACCTCTCGACCGCCGGATCGGTCGACATCATCCGGTGGGCCAAGCGCCGCGGCGTCAAGGTCACCGCCGAGGTCACCCCGCATCACCTGCTGCTGACCGACGAGCTCGCCCGCGGGTACGACGCCCGGTTCAAGGTGAACCCGCCGCTRCGCCGTGACGAGGACGTGCTGGCGGTCCGCGAAGGACTCGCCGACGGCACGATCGACATCGTCGCGACCGACCATGCCCCGCATCCCGACGAAGCGAAGTCGTGCGAGTGGCAGGCCGCGGCCAACGGGATGGTCGGGCTCGAGAGCGCGCTCCGGGTGGTGCACGAGGCGATGATCGACACCGGCCTGCTGGTCTGGGCGGATGTCGCGCGGATCATGTCCCGCACCCCCGCGCGGATCGGGCGGCTCGACGGCCACGGCACGCCGCTGAGCGACGGGCACCCGGCATCCTTCACCCTCTATGACCCGGCGCCGGTGCGCACGTTCTCGGTCGCCGACCTGCACGGTCGCAGCGTCAACTCGCCCTACCTCGGGCGCGAACTGCCCGGCGAGGTGCGCTGGACGGTGCACCGCGGCCGGCCGACCGTGGTCGACGGCGTGCTCCAGGACCTCTCGGGGGTGCGCGCATGACCACCGAAGGAGCCCTCCTGGTGATGATCGGGGTCGCCGCTCTGATCATCGCGCTCGTCGTGTGGGGGTGGGTGCGCCGCACGCGGCGCGACGCCGCCCTCACCGCCCCGACCGCTGCCGCACCCGCCGACGCCCAGGTCCGTGCGTCGTTCTCGGGGCTGTACGTCGCCACGACCCGCCACGGTGAGCCGCTCGAGCGCCTCGCGATCCGCGGGCTCGCCTTCCGCTCCCGCGCCGACCTCTTCGTCACCGACGCCGGGGTCGCCCTCGACGTCACCGGAGMGCCGCGCGTGTTCCTGGCCGCTGACCGCCTGGTCGGCGTCGCGCAGGCGACCGTCGCGATCGACCGGGTCGTCGAGCCCGGCGGCCTCGTGCGCCTGGAATGGCGCACCGACGACGCGACGATCGTCGACTCCTACTTCCGACCGCAGGATGCCTCGACCCGTGCCGTCGCGGATGCGATCGCGCCGCTCTGCACCCCCACTTCGACCTCGACCTCGACCCCGATGGGATCCGACGCATGACCTCCCAGTTCCACGCCGACCCTGCCGTCCTCGTTCTCGAGGACGGCACCCGCCACCCGGGTCGCGCCTACGGCGCGCGCGGCACGACGCTCGGCGAGGTGGTCTTCGCCACCGGCATGACCGGCTACCAGGAGACGCTCACCGACCCCTCCTACGCCGGACAGATCGTGCTGCAGACCGCACCGCACATCGGTAACACGGGGATGAACCGTGAAGACCCCGAATCCCGCCGCATCTGGGTGTCCGGCTACATCGTGCGCGACCCCTCGCGCGTGGTCTCCAACTGGCGGGCGGATGCCTCGCTCGACGACGCTCTCGTGGCGGACGGCGTCGTCGGCATCAGCGGCATCGACACGCGCGCGGTCACCCGGCACATCCGCTCGGCGGGCAGCATGCGCGGTGGGATCTTCTCCGGCGCCGCGGCCGGCGTCGGGGAGGCCGAACAGCTCCGGCTCGTCCGGGAGGCGCCGCAGATGGCCGGCCGCAACCTCTCGGCCGAGGTCTCGGTCGCGGCGACCGAGGTCACCATGGCGACGAGCGAGCGGATCGGCAGCCTCGCCGTGCTCGACCTCGGTGTGAAGCAGTCCACGATCGACAACCTCGCCGCCCGCGGCTTCGACGTGCACGTGCTGCCGCAGGACGTCACGATCGAGGGCATCCGAGAGATCGACCCCGTTGCGGTCTTCTACTCGAACGGCCCTGGCGACCCCGCGGCCTCGGACGGTCACGTCGCGCTCCTGCGCAGCGTGCTCGATGACGGGCTGCCGTTCTTCGGCATCTGCTTCGGCAACCAGCTCCTCGGCCGGGCCCTCGGACTCGGCACCTACAAGCTGCCGTTCGGGCACCGCGGCATCAACCAGCCGGTGCTCGACAAGGCCACCGGCCGCGTCGAGATCACCGCGCACAACCACGGCTTCGCGGTCGAGGCTCCGATCGCGGGCGAGTTCGACAGCCCCGCCGGCTACGGCCGCGTCGAGGTGAGCCATGTCGGGCTGAACGACGACGTCGTCGAGGGGCTCCGTGCCCTCGACATCCCGGCGTTCTCGGTGCAGTACCACCCCGAGGCGGCCGCCGGCCCGCACGACGCCAACTACCTCTTCGACCGATTCCGCGACATGGTCATCGCGCACCTCGACCAGAAGGACGCCGAGTAATGCCCAAGCGCGACGACATCAAGAGTGTCCTGGTCATCGGCTCCGGCCCGATCGTCATCGGTCAGGCCTGCGAGTTCGACTACTCCGGCACCCAGGCCTGCCGGGTGCTCCGCGAAGAGGGCGTGCGCGTCATCCTCGTCAACTCCAACCCGGCGACCATCATGACCGACCCCGACTTCGCCGATGCGACCTACATCGAGCCGATCACGTGGCAGGTCATCGAGACGATCATCGCGAAGGAGAAGCCCGACGCGATCCTGCCGACCCTCGGCGGCCAGACCGCGCTGAACGCGGCGATCGACCTGCATAATCACGGCATCCTTCAGAAGTATGACGTCGAGCTCATCGGCGCGAGCTTCGAGGCGATCAACAAGGGCGAGGATCGTCAGATCTTCAAGCAGCTCGTGCTGGACGCAGGAGCGGATGTCGCGGCATCCCGCATCGCCCACACGATGGACGACTGCCTCGCCGCCGCCGAAGAGCTCGGCTACCCGCTCGTCGTCCGCCCCTCCTTCACGATGGGCGGCCTCGGCTCCGGGTTCGCGTACGACGAGCGCGACCTGCGCCGCATCGCCGGCGCCGGCCTGCGCGACTCGCCCACCACAGAGGTGCTCCTCGAGGAGTCGATCCTCGGGTGGAAGGAGTACGAGCTCGAGCTCATGCGCGACACGGCCGACAACACCGTCGTCGTCTGCTCGATCGAGAACGTCGACCCGGTCGGCGTGCACACCGGCGACTCGATCACGGTGGCCCCGGCCCTCACGCTCACCGACCGCGAGTACCAGAAGCTCCGCGACATCGGCATCGACATCATCCGCGCCGTCGGCGTCGACACCGGCGGCTGCAACATCCAGTTCGCCGTCGACCCGTCGAACGGCCGCATCATCGTCATCGAGATGAACCCGCGCGTGTCGCGCTCGTCGGCGCTCGCCTCGAAGGCGACCGGGTTCCCGATCGCCAAGATCGCCGCGAAGCTCGCGATCGGCTACCGGCTCGACGAGATCCCGAACGACATCACTAAGGAGACGCCGGCGAGCTTCGAGCCCACGCTCGACTACGTCGTCGTCAAGGTGCCCCGGTTCAACTTCGAGAAGTTCCCGGCGGCAGACACGACGCTGACCACGACGATGAAGTCGGTCGGCGAGGCCATGGCGATCGGCCGCAACTACGCGACCGCGCTGCAGAAGGCGCTGCGGTCACTCGAGAAGCGCGGCTCCTCGTTCCACTGGGACGACCCTTCGACAGGCTCAGGGACTGAGGCGTCGATCGAGGAGCTCATCGAGCTGTCGAAGACCCCCACCGATGGTCGGATCATCCACGTGCAGCAGGCGCTGCGCGCCGGCGCGACGATCGAGCAGCTCTTCGACGCGACCGGCATCGACCCCTGGTTCCTCGATCAGATCGTCCTCATCAACGAGGTCGCCGAGTTCGTCCGCACCGCGGGGGAGCTGGATGCCGCGACCCTCCGCGTCGCGAAGGAGCACGGCTTCAGCGACACCCAGATCGCGCAGCTCCGCCGGATTACCGAGGTCGAGGTGCGCGGCATCCGTCACGCGCTCGGTGTGCGGCCCGTCTTCAAGACGGTCGACACCTGCGCGGGCGAGTTCCCGGCACTGACGCCGTACCACTACTCGAGCTACGACTTCGAGACCGAGGTGCGGCCGTCCGAGCGCACGAAGGTCGTCATCATCGGCTCCGGCCCGAACCGCATCGGCCAGGGCGTCGAGTTCGACTACTCCTGCGTGCACGCGTCGTTCGCGCTGTCCGAGGCCGGCTACGAGACCGTCATGGTCAACTGCAACCCCGAGACGGTCTCGACCGACTACGACACCTCGGATCGCCTCTACTTCGAGCCGCTGACCCTCGAGGACGTCCTCGAGGTGCTGCACGCCGAGGCGCAGTCGGGTGAGATCCTGGGCGTCATCTGCCAGCTCGGCGGTCAGACGCCGCTGGGGCTCGCGAAGGGGATCCAGGATGCCGGCTACCGCATCCTGGGCACCAGCCCCGAGGCCATCGACCTCGCCGAAGAGCGCCAGCTGTTCAGCGACATCCTCGACGCCGCCGGTCTCATCGCCCCTCGGCACGGCACCGCGACCGACCCGGACGGTGCCGTCGCGGTCGCCGAGGACATCGGGTACCCCGTCCTCGTGCGGCCGAGCTTCGTGCTCGGCGGACGCGGCATGGAGATCGTCTACGACACCGCCGCCCTGCGCGACTACTTCGTCCGCACCGCCGGCGAGGTGATCGTCGAGCCCGGCAAGCCGCTGCTCGTCGACCGCTTCCTCGACGACGCCGTGGAGATCGACGTCGACGCCCTGTACGACGGCGACGAGCTGTACATCGGCGGCGTCATGGAGCACCTCGAGGAGGCCGGCATCCACTCCGGCGACTCCAGCTGCACGCTGCCGCCGATCTCGCTCGGCCGCACCGAGATCGACCGGGTGCGCGACGCGACCCTGGCGATCGCGGCAGGGGTGGGGGTGCGGGGCCTGCTCAACGTGCAGTTCGCGGTGAGCGCCGGCGTGCTCTACGTCATCGAGGCGAACCCGCGGGCCAGTCGCACGGTGCCGTTCGTCTCGAAGGCGCTCGGCATCCCGCTCGCCAAGGCGGCCGCTCGGATCATGGCCGGCGAGACGATCGCCGAGCTGAAGGAGAACGGCCTTCTGCCGCCGTCCGACGGTTCGCGCGTGCCGCTGGATTCGCCGGTCGCCGTCAAGGAGGCCGTGCTGCCCTTCAAGCGGTTCCGCACGAAGGAGGGCCTCACCGTCGACTCCGTGCTCGGACCCGAGATGCGCTCGACCGGCGAGGTCATGGGCATCGACCGCGACTTCCCGACCGCGTTCGCGAAGAGCCAGGAAGCCGCCTACGGCGGCATGCCGCTGACCGGGACCGTGTTCATCTCGGTCGCCGACTCCGACAAGCGCGCGGTCATCCTGCCCGCCCACCGGCTGCAGGAACTCGGCTTCACCCTGGTGGCGACCGAGGGCACTGCCGAGATC
Source organism: Microbacterium sp. P2_F9 (assembly GCF_056403635.1). Taxonomy (NCBI): domain Bacteria; kingdom Bacillati; phylum Actinomycetota; class Actinomycetes; order Micrococcales; family Microbacteriaceae; genus Microbacterium; species Microbacterium sp. P2_F9. Next base: position 6,222 of record NZ_JBFUFC010000122.1, read on the forward strand.
CTCGCCCGCAACGGCATCGCCGTCGAGGTGGTGAACAAGTACTCCGCCACGCAGGAGAGCGGGGCGACGAACATCGTCGACCTGATCAACGCGGGCGAGATCGACATGATCGTGAACACCCCGAGCGGCGGCTCCGCGCGCGCCGACGGCTACGAGATCCGCGCGGCGGCCGTCGCGGCCGACAAGGCGCTCTTCACGACGATGGCCGTCCTCGGCGCCGCAGTGAGCGCCCTTCCGGTGCTCCGCCAGGGCTTCGCCGTGCGGAGCCTGCAGGAGTACGCCGCCGATCGGGCGGCGCGCGCATGAGCGGAGGGTTCGGGGAGCGGCTGCGCGCAGTGATCGCCGAGCGCGGACGCCTGTGCGTCGGCATCGATCCGCACGAGCATCTGCTGACGCAGTGGGGATTGGATGCCTCGGCCGCCGGCGCCCGGGAGTTCGGGCTGCGCGTCGTCGACGCCGCCGCGGGACGGGCCGGCATCGTCAAGCCGCAGGTGGCCTTCTTCGAGCGGTACGGCTCCGCCGGGTACGCGGCTCTCGAGGATGTGCTGGCCGCGTCCCGGGCAGCCGGCCTGATGGTGATCGCGGACGCCAAGCGCGGCGATATCGGCTCGACCATGGACGCGTACGCGCGCGCCTGGCTGACCCCTGGCTCGTCGCTCGAGGCTGATGCCCTGACGGTCAACCCGTACCTCGGCGTCGGATCCCTCGGCGACACCGTGACGCTCGCCCTCGCCCACGGCAAGGGTCTGTTCGTCCTCGCCGCCACCAGCAACCCGGAGGCAGCCGAACTGCAGACCGGACGGGTGGGAGCACACACCGTGGCCGGCCGCGTCGTCCACGACGTCACCGAGGTCAATGCCAGGAACACCGCACCGGGGGAGTGGGGGAGCGTCGGGCTCGTCGTCGGCGCGACCGTCGACCGTGCCACATTCGGGCTCCCTGAGACCATCACGCCCCCCGCGCCGATCCTCGCGCCGGGCTTCGGCCACCAGGGCGCGACCCTCTCCGACCTCGCCGCGCTCTTCGGGTCGCTCGCTCCGGCGGTCGTCGCCAGCGAGAGTCGCGGCATCCTCGCCGGYGGTGCGGCCGAGGTCGCCGATCGAATCCAGGCACGTCTCGACCAGCTCGAGGAGGAAGCCAATGGCTGACGCACAGCACCCACCCGAGGTCGACCGCGCCGCGGCATCGCGTCGCGCCGTCGCCGCGCGGCGCGCCCGCGCCGCGCTGAAGAAGGACATCGCCATGCGCGTCGTCACGCCCCAGGAGGTGCTGCGGCGCGCGTTCGCCGATGCGGCATCCCCGTCCGGGACGATGCGGGTGACGGAGTTCCTCACGAGCATCCCGGCGATCGGCGAGGGCAAGCGCGACCGCCTGCTGGCCGAGCTCGCCATCTCACCGGTGAAGCGACTCGGCGGATTGGGTGCGCGGCAGCGACGTGCGCTGACCCACCTGCTCGACGAGCGCTGGCCCGAGCTGCAGCCGCGCGGCGCGCGCAGCCGGCTGGTCGTCCTCGCGGGGCCGACCGCGGTCGGCAAAGGCACCGTGGCCGCGCAGATCCGCGACCACCACCCGGAGATCCACCTGTCCGTCTCGGCGACGACGCGCGCGCCTCGACCGGGCGAGGTCGACGGGGAGCACTACTACTTCGTCGACGATGCCGAGTTCGACCGGCTCATCGCCGAGGGCGAGCTCCTCGAGCACGCGACGGTGCACAATCGCTTCCGCTACGGCACGCCGCGGGGCCCGATAGAGGCGGCACTGGACGCCGGCCGGCCGGTGCTTCTCGAGATCGATCTGCAGGGTGCGCGCCAGGTGCGCGCGGCCGAGCCGTCCGCCACTCTGGTGTTCCTGCTGCCCCCGAGCTGGGACCAGCTCGTGCAGCGCCTGGTGGGCCGCGGCACCGAGGAAGCGGAGGAGCGCCACCGGCGCCTGCGCACCGCGAAGGTCGAGCTCGCGGCCCAGAACGAGTTCGACTTCCGTGTCGTGAACGACGATGTCGCCCAAGCGGCCCAAGAGGTCGTAGAATTGGTGATGGCGCCTGCGCGTCCGTCTGCGCGCGCCTGAGCGGAATCCTCGACGCATTCCGCGCTCCCACCGACATCCGTCGCCTAACCAGGAGGTTTCTTCGCTATGGCCGGAACGAACCAGGGCATCATTGAGCCCCCCATCGACAGCCTGCTCGAGAAGGTCGACTCCAAGTACCAGCTCGTCATCTTCGCGTCCAAGCGTGCGCGCCAGATCAACGACTACTACTCGGATCTGCACGAGGGCAACCTCTTCGACAACGTCGGCCCGCTCGTCGACTCGACGGTCGAAGACAAGCCGCTGACCATCGCGCTGCACGAGATCCACGAGGACAAGCTGCGCCTGCGCCCCGTCGCAGAGTAAGTCCTCCGTTCCGAACGGTCGGCCTGATCCCGCTGTGTCGCCACGAGGCGGCCCACCGGGGCGGTGTCGGCCGTTTCGGGCATACTGGTGCGCGTCCGCACCCGACTTGGAGACATGATGTCCGAGCTGCGCCTGTTCACGTCCGAGTCCGTCACCGAGGGGCACCCCGACAAGATCTGCGATCAGATCTCGGACAGCATCCTCGACGCGATCCTCACCGATGACCCCCGCGGGCGGGTCGCGGTCGAGACGCTCGTCACGACCGGTCTCGTTCACGTCGCGGGCGAGGTCTCCACCAGCGCGTACGTCGAGATCCCCGCGATCGTGCGGGCCGTCGTCAACCGGATCGGCTACAACTCGAGCGACACCGGCTTCGACGGCAGCTCGTGCGGCGTCAGCATCTCGATCGGCGCGCAGTCCTCCGACATCGCCGCCGGCGTCGACAAGGCGTTCGAGCGGCGCGAAGACGGCTCCGAGGATCCGCACGATCTCCAGGGCGCGGGCGACCAGGGCATCATGTTCGGCTACGCCACGACCGAGACGCCGCAGCTCATGCCGATGGCCATCTGGACGGCCCACCGCATCGCCGAGCGCCTCGCCGAGGTGCGCCGCGACGGCACGCTGCCGTTCCTCCGGCCCGACGGCAAGACGCAGGTGACGCTCGGCTACGACGGTGCTGTGCCGAAGACGGTCGACTCGGTCGTGCTCTCCACGCAGCACCACCCCGATATCTCTCAGGCCGACCTGCGCGCCCAGGTGCGGGCCGAGGTGATCGACCCGATCCTGGCCGAGACCGGCCTCGACCTGCCCGGCGTGAAGTACTACATCAACCCGGCCGGTCCGTTCGTCGTCGGCGGGCCCAAGGGCGACGCAGGACTCACCGGTCGCAAGATCATCATCGACACCTACGGCGGTGCGTCCCGGCACGGTGGCGGGGCGTTCAGCGGCAAGGACCCATCGAAGGTCGACCGCTCCGCCGCGTACGCGATGCGCTGGGTCGCCAAGAACGCCGTCGCCGCCGGCCTCGCCGATCGGCTCGAGGTGCAGGTCGCCTACGCGATCGGCAAGGCCAAGCCGGTCGGTCTCTATGTCGAGTCCTTCGGCACCGGGCACGTGGCGGACGACGTCATCGTCCGGGCGATCCGGAGCGTCTTCGACCTGCGCCCCAAGGCGATCATCGAAGACCTGGATCTGCTGCGCCCGATCTACGCGAAGACCGCCGCCTACGGTCACTTCGGCCGAGAGCTGCCCGAGTTCACCTGGGAGCGCACCGACCGCGTCGACGACCTGCGCGCGGCCGCCGGTCTCTGAGGTGATCGCGCGGCCGGTGGCCCGCGTGCTGCTCGACTCGCCGCTGCCGCAGCTCGACCGGCTGTTCGACTACGCGATCCCGGAACACCTTGAGGCCGTCGCGCAGCCGGGCGTGCGCGTGCGCGTCCCGCTGCGCAGCGCCGGCCGCGTCGTCGACGGGCTCATCGTCGAACGAGGAGACCCGGATGCCTCGGATCGGCCGCTCTCCGAGGTCGACGCCGTCGTCTCGCCGCAGCCCGTGCTGACGCCGGGGCTGTACGCGCTGGCCCGTCGGGCCGCCGATCGCGCCGCCGGGTCGGCCTCCGACATCCTCCGTCTCGCCCTGCCCAAGCGGATGGTCCGTGCGGAGAAGGCGTGGCTGGCCCGTGGACCGCTCGAGACGCCCGTGGTCGATGCGACCGCGCTCGACGACGCGAACCGCGTGCTCGGCGAGTTCGCCGGGCTCGCCGACGCCATCGACGATCGAGGTCGAGTGGCGGTGGATGCGCCGCCACGGCTGGCCCGCGCCGCCGACGGCGCCGTCATCGGCGCGTGGGCAGAACTGCTCGCTGCGGCCGCGGTGCGCACGATCGCCGCGGGCGGCAGCGCGATTCTGGTCGTTCCAGACCATCGCGACCAGAGCCAGCTCGAAGCAGCGCTGACCGGCCGCGTGCCCGCCGACGCGCTGCTGCGGGTGGATGCCCGGCAGAGTTCTCCGGCGCGGTACTCGGCGTTCCTGCGCGGTCTCGCCGATGTTCCGTGCATCGTGATCGGCAATCGCTCGGCGGTGTATGCGCCGGTACACGCCCTCGGCCTGCTCGCGCTCTGGGACGACGGCGATCCGCTCCTCGCCGAGCCCTTGAGCCCCGGCGTGCACGCTCGCGACGCCGCGCTGCTGCGGCAGGAGCTCGACGGCTGCGCCCTGATCTTCGCCGGCCACACCCGCACGACGGATGTCGAGCGCCTCGTCCAGGTCGGCTGGGTGCGCGAAGTGACCACGGCGCGTCGCGTCAGCCCGCGCGTCGTGCTGAGCGCCACCCGGGAGGGGGAGTCGCGCGGCGCTCGAGTCCCCTCTGCGGCCTTCGCCGCCGCACGGACGGCGCTTGCCGCGGGGCCCGTGCTCGTGCAGGTGGCGCGACCCGGCTACGCCCCCGTGCTCGTGTGCGCAGAATGCCGACGGCCCGCGCGCTGTGCGCACTGCGCGGGTCCGCTGCATGCGAAGCGACCCGGGGCGGTCCCGCACTGCTCGTGGTGCGGACGCACGGCCACGGCCTGGACCTGCCCGCACTGCTCCAGCGAACGGGTGCGGATGGCCGCCTCGGGCAGCGAGCGCACGGCCGACGAGCTCGGCCGTGCCTTCCCCGGAGTGCGGGTGATCGTCGCCGACGGCGAGCACCCGGTCGCTCGGGTAGACGCGCGTCCCGCGCTCGTCGTCGCGACGCGCGGTGCCGAACCCATCGCCGACGGCGGCTACCGTGCGGTGATCCTCCTGGACGGGGAGCGGATGCTGCTCGCCGAGGATCTGCGGATCGGCGAGTCGTGCCTGCGGTGGTGGTCGAACGCCGCCGCGCTGGCAGCCCCGGATGCGCCCGTCCACCTCGTGGGGGTTGCCGGCGCGGTCGCCCGTGCCCTCGCCACCTGGACCCAGGCGGCCTACGCGCGCGCCGAGCTGCAGGAC
>NZ_JBFUFC010000123.1:0-11568 GCF_056403635.1 Microbacterium sp. P2_F9
GAAGTACCCGAACGGGTGGGACCTCCCCGTATTCGAATCCGACGGAACCACCCAAATCGGCACATTCCACGTCGGCGGCTAACACCAGTTCACGGTCCCCCAACGCGACAGCTCGTCTCGAGAACCGGATTCCCGCATCCCGCGATTGTGGACCGGCTCACCTTCCACGGCACCATCATCGAAACCCGGCACCGGTAGCGACCGACTCGGACACACCCCGAACGCAGCGGACCGCGCTAGCCGTCGACCGGTGATTTGACGTGGGCCGTGTGCGTCTCTGAGTGGTGCCCCCGCGGAATATCGACCGGCGTATTCGAATGCGCTGTCCTGTCTCCCGTGAGTGTGGACGACAGGACAGCGTGGTGCTCAGTTCAGCCGTTCGTTGCGGGGTCGAAGCACTTCTGGACGTCGAGGCCGCTCTCCTTGACCTGCGCCAACACCGTGTCGGCATCCTTGCCCGGCTCGATGCCCATGTCCGTCAGGCACTCGCGGTACCTGATGAATGTTTCGGAGTCGTACGAATGGGCAATCTGCCACCGGAAGTCGACCGGCGCGAAGTCGACGTAGCACTTGTCATACACTGGCGCCGCTTCGGCTAGGTAGGAGAATTCGTACACACCACCGACAACGCGCTTGCCGGCAAGCGCGGCACCCCCTTCGTTCATGCACGCTTCGAACTTCGCGAAGGCGTCGTCGTAAACCTGCTGCGTGACGACCTCCACACCCTCGGGCAGGGGTCCAGCTTCGGGGTTGGTGAATGCTCCACCGGACGCAGCCAACCCGCCGACTGTCACCATGCCGGCCGCGGCCACGAGCGCGCCTACGATGATCGTTCGCTTCCTGGCAGGGTGCGCCTTCGTGACATCCCCCGCCTCCTGCGCCACGTGGTTCAGCAGCGCTACCCGGCCCGCGGCGAGCACCTCCGGGGCGGGTTCGCGGCTGTCGTCACGAGTGCTGCGGAGCAGTGTCAATTCGTCCATGATCCGTCTCCTGTTCGAAGGTTCTGATGCCCGCTGCGCGGCGTAACTGGCGTCGCGAGCGATTGAGTCGTGAGCGCACCGTTCCCACGGGAACCTGCATCGCCGCGGCGATCGACGCGTAGTCGAGATCGCCCCAGGCATAAAGCAACAGAGTGTCGCGATCCGCGTCTGACAGTCTGCGCAATGCCTTACCAAGGCGCCGACTCAGCCGTTCAGCGTCGATACGGGACCCCGCCTGCTCGATGAAGTCCGGTGCAATCCGCGCGGCCATATCGGCAGACATGCCCTTCCATGCCACCGCTTCGACTCGAGCGTGCTTGCGCATCAACCGGGTCGCGATGCCCAACAGCCACGGCCGCGCATCGCTGACCGAAGCGTCGTAGGCCGACCGCCGCTCGAACGCAACCATGAAGGTCTCCGACATCACGTCCTCCGCGACGTGGTCACCCAGCCGCTGCGCGACATACCGGTACACAGACTTGGCATGACGATCAAACAACATCGCGAACACAGCCGGCTCTCGCGCCGACCTTTCAATCACCTCGTTATCGGGGCTCACATCCGTATTGCTCATTTCCCTCGAATCGGTTCACGCCAATCTTGCCTTCGCTCGGAAATCTCCGTGACGAAAGACATAGGGGTCCCCCACCGCGACACCTTCGAGCTTGATCGCTCCGGGCTTTGCTTGACACTCTTCGAGGCCCGCGACGGCACCGACTCGGCTAAAGCACGCCGGTGGTTCCCCGCGAATGTCAGGATGCTCGCCGCTGACCAACCTTGAAGGGTGAGAGCCGGAGTTGGTTCAAGGAAGTGAGTGGATGATGGGTCGAGTGCGTCCGATTGCCCTGCTTGTTGTCGCGGGGGTCGCTGTCTCATTGACGGGGTGCGCGAGCCAGGCCGCTGCAGAGATTGAAACCCCAACTCAGGATCGTGCTCGGTKGGTCATGCCGCTTGACGAGTTCCAGAGTGCAACGATGACGGATCTGCCCAACTACGCGGAAAACCTTCTCGTCGCAGATTGTCTGAGCCAGGACGGCATCGAGTGGCCCATCCCGTGGCAGCCGACCGATGAAGCCAGCTATCTCGAGTCCCCTGCGAACCTTTCAACCTTTCCTGCGCTCACCGTGGATCTCGCGCAGGCGTCGGGCTACCGGGCTGATTTCACGCCCGGATGGAGCGGAAAATCGCCCGAGTCCTTCCGTGCGCTCAATGCGATTGCCACATCCACGCCCGGCTTCGAACCGCTCCAGCGCTCGTGTCTTGACGAGGCCCGCAAACAAGTCCCCACGATCGAACTGTCGGAAGCAACGAACCGGGTGCTGGGCTGGATGTGGGAAGCACAGGAGGTCGCCAATCGGGCGCCAGCGGTTGTGAAAGCGGGGGTCGACTGGCAGCAGTGTCTGAAAGCCGCGGGGTATTCGGCTGTCCCGGAGTCCCCGGTCGGTAGCGACGAGTCGATGCCGACCCAGGCGCTTCTGAGGGAACTCGGCATTCCGAGCCGGTGGGGCGATGGTGACGGTGCGCCGGAGAACGCGCTGACGGCGCAGGAGATCACTCTGGCCGTTGACGATGCCAGCTGCCGGGACTCCAGCGGCTGGTCAGAAGCGATGTATCAGGCGATGTGGGATGCCCAAGCAGATGTGGTGTCGGCAAACGCCGACGAGCTGGTCCGCATGCGCGGCAAGTGGCAAACGGACCGCGAGTCGATCCTCGCGATCATCGCCGCGCACGCCCCCGCCCACTGATCATGCGCCGTGTCGTCTTGGCGGCGGGCAGTGTGTTCGCTGCCGTTGTGCTCGTCGGCGGTGGCTGGGTTGCCGCGAGCGCGTTCACCTCACCGGCGCAGTGGGCGGCGCAGGCCACGGCACCGCCTCCCGCTCCCATCCTCGCTGACGTCACTCAGGGCGACCTCGTCGATGAGCGGACGATCGGCGCGATGGTCGTTCCATCGTCGACTTCGATCGCGACGCTTGAGGCTGTTGAAGGGGCCGCTCGGAGCATCGTCACGGCCAGTGCCCTGTCCACGGGCGCTGATGTAGCCATCGGCACGGTGCTTGTTCAGGTCAACGGGCAACCGGTCTTCGCGTTGGCGTCGCCGTTCCCGCTCTACCGTGACCTCGGTGTCGGCGACGCTGGACCCGACGTTCGGGTGCTGCAGGAGAACCTGAAATCTCTCGGCCTGCTCGACCGGGTGGATGGCGAGTTCGGCGCCGGCACCGCGGTCGCCGTCACAGCGCTTTACCGCAGCGCGGGTGTACCGGCACCCTCCCGGGCGGCACCCACCCGGGCGGCGGAACCGAGTGATGCGGGCGCCGAGTCCGACCTACCGACGGCGGAACCTGCGTCGTCCGTCTACCTGCCACTTTCCGCGGTCGTCGCGGTGCCCGAATTGCCGGCAACTCTTTCATCCGCACCTGCGGTCGGGATGGACCTCGCGGCTGGGGCTGCGGTCAGCTTCGCGGCGACGACGGCACTGCTGCGGCTGGCAGTCCCCGTCGAACTGGCCGCCGTGCTGGTGCCTGGCACCGACCTGATCTGCACCGTTGGGGCGGCGTCCGACATCCCATGTCGCGTCCAGGCGGTGTACGACGCGACAGCAGATGCCGCCGGAGCCGGCGGCGGCGACGAGGTGATGACGTGGGCGGATATCGTGCCGCTCGAGACGACGATCGGGGCAGACCAGGCCGATGAGAACGCACGCATTCGGATTCACGTGGCGACGCTCGCCGAAAATGCCCTGCTCGTCCCGGCGATCGCCATCGCACAACAGGGCACCGACTCGGGTACCGTGCTCCGGCAAGGCGACGGCTCGTTCCAAAACGTCGATGTGCGGATCCTTGCCGTACTGAACGGCAAGGCCGCGGTCAGCGGCGATCTGCGTGTTGGCGACAGATTGCGGGTGGACAGGTGACGTTCATCGAACTCCGCGGAGTCTCGAGAACGTACGCGTCCGGCGCGGAGCAGGTCCACGCGCTACGCAACGTCAACTTGTGTATCGAGCGGGGCGAGTTCGTTGCGGTCGTCGGCCCGTCCGGAGGTGGAAAGACGACCCTGCTCTCAATCATCGGCGGCCTTGATGTGCCGTCGGCCGGCAGTTACCTGCTGGAGGGTCGGGAGGTGCCGCGGCACGAGGGAGCAGCGCTGGCCGCGATCCGGGCCAGCACGTTCGCGTTCATCTTTCAGGGCTTCCACCTGCTCGAACAGCGACCCGCGGCGGACAGCGTCGGTCTCGGGCTGCACTACCAAGGCGTCGCAGGGCCCGAACGACGCGTCCGCGTCCGAGCCGCCGCTGAGCGCGTGGGCATGGAGCCGCGGCTGTCCCAACGCACCGCCACTCTCTCCGGAGGCCAGCGTCAGCGCCTCGCCATCGCCCGCGCGATCGCTACCGGATCTCCGGTCCTTCTCGCCGACGAGCCGACCGGAAACCTCGACTCAGCAACCGGGGCTCAGGTGATGGCGGAACTGGAGCGACTCCACGCCGCCGGCGTCACCGTGATCGTGGTGACCCATTCCGCCGAGGTCGCCGCAGCCGCGAATCGGGTGGTGCGGATCACCGATGGCGTCCTGACGGAAGAGCGAAGCGCCACCGCTCCGCCGGCAGCGAAAGCCACGCAGAGCGCAGACGCAACCGGTTCACAACCCACGCACCGATCGCATCGACCGCGGCGAGTCGAGTCCGCGATGCTCATGCTGAGCGACGCTGCCGCTTCGGTGTTTTCCCGCCCCCGGCAGTCGGTGGCTCTCGCGGCGACTGTGGGGCTCGCGGTAGCACTGCTGGTCACCACAATCGGGCTGACCGATTCGACGAGCGCACAGGTGGTCGCCACCTTCGATGCTCACACGAACCGAGAAGTGACAGCATCCTGGAGTTCCGACGAGATGCCTCTGGACGCTGCCTCCGCGTTGGGGTCGGCGCTGAGGCTCGCGGCGGTCGACTCGGCTGCGGTGGTGACGGACTTTCCACAGACGACAGTCGGGAATCTTCGCGGGGACGAGCGAGTCGTCACCGTCCACTCGGCGGTGGGCGATCTGCCGGCCGCGGCGGGCATGGAGACGGGTGGCACGGCCAGCTTGGCGCCGGGCGAGGCTCTGATCGGTGCCTCGCTCGCCGAGCAGCTCGACCTCGGCCCGTTCGAGGCAGGCCMAGTCATCACGGTGAACGAGAACATCTACACGGTCCGTGGTGTCGTTCGCTCGTCCTCGCGACTGCCGATGCTCATCGGCGAGGTGGTGGTTAACGACGCGGGTTTGGCAGGCACGAGCGAACCTGGTCGGAGGCAGCTGCTGATACTTGCACGGCCGGGTGCGGCGCAGCAGATCGGGAAGCAACTGCCGGTCGCCCTCGACCCGTATTCGCCGGCGTCGTTCAGCGTTCAGGTGCCCACCGACCCGCGGACGCTGCGCTCCGAGATCGAAGGGGGCGTTCAGGCCGCGCTGATCGCGTTCACCGCCGTCGCCGCGCTGATCGCGTTGTTGACCCTGATGAACTCGATCGGCGCCGCCGTCACGGCACGGCGCGCGGAACTCGGCCTGCGTCGCGCGCTCGGCGCTCGCTCTGGACAGCTAGCGGGCCTGGTCATGACCGAGTCGGCGTTTGTGGGCTGCGCCGGCGGTATCGGCGGGCTGATAGTCGGCATGATCGCCATCCTCGGCTTCACGATCGCGCAACGTTGGGTGCCGGTCTTTGATATCCGCCTTGCGCCCGCCGCTATTATCGCGGGCATCGTGGTCGGTGCGCTGGCGTCGCTGTTCGGTGCGGTGCGAGCTGCCCGGGTCCGACCTGCCGACGCGCTCCGGCAAGGAACATGAGGATTCCATGTCAGGATCGGCTGGCGGGAGCAACCTCTCCTCTCGAAGGCACCGATCGGTGCCTCGCAGGTCGTTGGAAGGAGGCGGGTGGACGATCGCCGCGTCGCCTTCGAGGCGATCTTCGCAGACCACCACGCCGCCGTGCTGCGGTACGTGGAACGCCGCGTCGACGACCGTGAACAGGCCCGAGAGCTGACCATGGACTGCTTCGAGATCGCCTGGCGCAGGTTCGAACCCTCCGCGCCGTTCCGTCGGCCCTGGCTCTTGCAAACCGCCCGCAACCTCGTCGGCGACTTCTACCGGAAACGAGACCGAGAACGCGACGGCATCCGCGACCTGGTGGACGCCACCCCACAATCGGACACGACATTCGACAACGTTGAACTGCAGCTCGCGCTACGCCGGATGCCAGGGCGGGAAAGGGAGGTCTTGGAGCTGTTCTACTGGGACGGTCTGTCCGCTGCGGAGATCGCCGAAGTCGTAGGATGCCGGACCTCTGCGGCGTGGAAGCGACTCAGCCGCGCGCGGGAATCACTGCGCGCCCTGCTGGATGAACCGAACGAGCCGCCAAGCGGGCAGGCCGTACCGGCTCACCGCGCGTCCACACCGCGGACCGGGGGAGGTGCGATGGCCTATGTCGTGGAGTGAAGATCGCCTCGCACGCGCGATGCAGGAGATCGACCCGGCGAAGACACCAGCGGACGCGTCTCCCCGTTCAAGTGAGTGGGCGCGCATGCGGACCGTGATGGTCAGCCCGTCGCCGCGCAGAAGGAGCGCGCCACGCCTTGGCCTCCGGTGGGCATTGGCCGTGCCCGCACTCGCCGTTGCCGCTGTCCTGTCGCTCACGATCGGGACACTGACCGCAGCCCCCTCGTACGCCGCCACACCTCCTCCGCTGGTCGCGCAGCCGCTCACAGCGAGCATCGATCAAGTGATCCAGGCATCCCTGCAGACGCTGCGTGCGGAGCCACAGGCCATAGCGATGCGTGATGCCCAAGTAGTGCGTTGGGAACTGCGCGACGACGGCGGCGACGACCCCGTAATCGTTCCCGAGTGGCAGGAGTGGGTCTGGAACGAGGACGGAACGGGACACCTCACCGCCACAGCAGGAGCGCCCTACTCCGTCACCGAGGATGGACAGATCGTGGCGCCGGTCGGGGAAGCACCCTCCGAGGGTGCGAAGATCAGTCCCGTCAGCGACGACCCGCCGCGGTACGGCTACTTCCCCGAAGAGCCGCCGCAGGACGTCGCCGCATTGCGCGACTATCTCAGGAACGCAGCCCATCTTGCTGCAGACGCGGACACCCTCGCCTGGTGGGGAGCGATCAGCGCCCTCCGTGACGAGTGGAGCCTGAGCCCTGCGCAGCAAGCCGCCTCGCTGCAGATCCTCTACGAATCGGGTGGACTGAGCGTACTCGGGGACGTCGTGGACCGATTCGGTCGAGCGGGAATCGCGCTGTCCGTGACCTCGAGCGATCGCGAGCAATTCGGGGCCACAATCGTGCTCGACGACGCGTCGCGCCAGATCATCGCGGCCGACATCCTCTACCTCGGAGGAATCGACAGACTCGACATCGAACCTGACTCTGTCATCCAATACTCCGCCTGGTTGCTTCCTCGCCCCTAGCCGTGCCATCCATGCCGGATCCGAATCGCTCCCTTGCCCCCTGAGCGACTCGCATGCCGGTCGCTCAGCGCTCTCCGCTCATGATCCGTATCCCAACGAGAACAAGTCCAGAACCAATCGACGCTGCGCCGATCGCCATGATGGTGATCCCTCCGCCCAGCGGTAGGAGTGTTCCAACGATCGCCATCCCAAGGCCGACGAGGAATAGGGCCGCGATGTAGCCGGTAACGGCCGTAGACGTGTTCACCGAGAGAATGTATCGCGATTGTGACTGTGTCTCTTCCCGGTCCCTCGCCGCGACGCGGCGCGAGTCGCCGTCCTATCCGTCGAACACATCGGCACTGGCGAAGGCGGCGTCGTCGGGGAGCAGTTCTACCAGGAGTGGCGGGCAGTCGTCGAGCATCACTCGATCCGGCGACGGCATCGGTTCTGAGCCGAAGTCTGCCTCCACCGTGTAGCAGGTGTAGACCTGGCTCGGCCCCGTGTAAGTGCGGTTCTCATCGGTCGGGACGGCCTGCCGTGGGCCAGACGAGATGAACACCGCGACCTTAGCGGATGAATCCGTTGCGACCGTGTCGTAGAGAACGATGCCGCCTCTGTCGAGCTCGAGGTCCGCAGCGGATGACGCACTCCCATCCCAGCGCATGCCGTCGAGGGCGTCGAGGTACGCAGCCGGCCCATTCTCCGCAGGTTGAAATAGATCCTCGGAGAGGGGATCCTCGAACGTCGCGATTTGCCTCGCCAGCACCCCGTCGATCCCGCTGTCGTAGCCGTGGTACTCGGTGGCGCATCCCGTGAGGGCAATAGCCCCAGCTACCGAGAAGACGATCGTGACGATCAAATTGTGCTTCTGCGCTACGGTCACTTTCCACCCTCCCATTCAACGGTGACCCCGGGTGAGCGAACGAGACCGATCGAAGCCGCCGCGAGAAGGATGGCCAAGGCTCCGCTGAGCACGACCGCCACCGCTGCCCCTGGACCCCGTTCAGCCCGGGACGACGTCCTGCTGGACATCGCGGAATCCATCGACGGTGAAGTCACAACGCCGACGCTACCGGGCATGCCCCCACTCCGCCGATCACCCTGGCGGTCCTCTGACGCACTGATCGTCACGCTGGGGGGTCCATCACCGCGACACCCGCGTCCTTCATGAATCCCGCCGCGGGCGCGCGGGTGGTTACGGTGTTCAGCATGGGTGATGAGTCGATCGGGCTTGCGGAGTCGGGATGGACGACGCTCGCGAGGGAATTCATTCCTCCGTCTCACCGGCATCTGCCGATGCTGAGGATCTACCTGCCGTTTCGGGATGATGACAACGCCCTGGTCCGGTGGTCCGCGTATGTGCCGGTCGAAGAGCACTCGGCGTCGCTGAACTGGTTCGAAGCCGCCTATTCCGATGCGGACCAACATCCCGCCGTCCGGGACCTCACCTCCTGCATGGGGGAACTCGACCAACTGACCGCCGACGCGCTGCGCGACGCGGTCGGCAGCATTCAACTTCGATGCCTCCGATGGACGGGCTACGGAGAGACTCCGGACACCGACTCAACCACGCGCGTGTTCGGTCTGGACTTCTTCGCGGCTGCGCTCACTCCAGATGACCTGCAGCCGGAACGACGAGTCCCCGAATTCGCATGGGACGACAATGCACGTCTGGCCTGGGGCGGTCGCCTGTACCCGGACTCGCTGATCGTCGCCGCGGAGCTTCCTCTCTTCAGACAGCTGAGGAATGATCCTCGCCTCGACACCGCGACAGTCTTCCCTGACAGAGACGTCCTGCCAGCGAGCTCCGGAGACTGACCACGGCGCCCCATCGCCGGTCCTCCAGTGCGACAGCCCGCCAGGCCCGAGAGATCCCTCCGCTGGACGCGACGGGATTCGGTCCGATCCGGGCCGCGTCCGAGGCCCCTGCAGCCGCTCACTCGATACCGCGGCACCTGCGACTAGCATGACGTCACACATGGTCTGCCATGGTCCATCCGGTCAGAGGAGAATTGGTGTTCGGTAACGAACTCTTGCTTTGGTACCTGCTTCTGGCAGTTGCCGTCGTTGTCTTGGTCTCCGCACTGATCGGCGCGGCCGTCGCTCGTCGCCGGCGTCGCCGAGGCGGAAGCGCTGCTGGCGAGCTCCAGACGCCTGACGCCCGCACCACGCCTAACGTGTGATTCAGGCTCAGTTTCCCCGACGACGCCACGGTTCCTAGAGGCAAGCTGGCATCAGGGGCGCCCGTCATTCACGAACACAGCCGTAGGTGACGTCATCTCGGTCGTGACAGCGCCGATATTCGGGCCGCCTTCTTGACGTCCGATATCGGGTCCCCCAACGAGCCGACGGCCATACGGGCGGGTATTCACCTCCTTCTCTGAGCGTGCACCCGCTCACCAAACGGATTTGTCAAAGAAGGTGGCGTGGTGCGTGGACGAAGCACCATCTGCCGGGCATGTATAAGCATGAGCGAGCAAACAAGAGGACTCATGGACGATTCGTTGGACGACTTGCTGGGTCGCGCGGGCATCGAGGTGGTCGACGAGCCGCAGGTCTCCGCGGCCCTTTCCGCGTTGCTGACGGTCCGAGCTACCGAGGGACGCACTCGGGCGAGGAAGCGGCGGTTCGTTCTTCCGGCCGTGACGATCGGCGGGTTGCTTGCTCTCGCCGGTGGGGGTGCGGCCATTGCGACTCAATGGGGACCGTGGATCCCAGAAGTTGCTGACCCGGACATCGTGTTCAGCCGCGACTGGTACGACGTCGCCGGCGACTACCTGGGCTACTGCGAAGGGCGACTCGTCACCACCTATTGGGCCGAGGGGACGGTCGACGCTGCCCGCGCGTATTACCGGACGCTGGACGCCGACGCGCTCGAACCGGACCGGGACTCGGTGGCGTTGGCGCTCTGGAGCCAGGGTGAGCTCGACCGTATCGGGGAACTAATTTCCGGGGCATCTGCCGAGGACTTCGACGTGGAGCCGAAAGCGCCGTCGGACAACAGTCCGAAGATCGCCGATGCGCGCATCCTTCACAACGCTCTGATGACGACGGTGTACAGCGGGATGACCGTGGCACTGCACGACGGCAACATCTCCTCCGCGGGGGAAGTCAAGTGCACGACCGACTCCGTCGATTCGGCCAACCAGTGAACTCGGAGTTCGAACAGGTCGTGCGGGATGCCGGGCCCAGCCTCCTCGGCTACTTCCTCCACCGTGTCGAGATTCGAGACGATGCCGCCGATCTCGTAAACGAAACGATCGTCGCAGCCTGGAAAGCCGCCCACCGGGCACCCCCTACACCGGAAGCCGCGCGGATGTGGCTCTTCGGAGTGGCCCGCAACGTTCTGCGCCACCACACCCGAAGCGCCCGACGCCGGGACGCCCTCACCAGGCGACTTGCCGAGGCGATTGAAGAGACACCACCGCCCGACGACGAACGACATGCCGTACGGGCCGCTGTGGAGTCGCTCCCCGACTCCCTAGCGGAGCTCATTCGGCTTGTGCACTGGGACGGGTTCAGCATCGAAGAAGCCGCCGGCCATCTCGGCGTTGTGTCATCAACGGCACGCAGCCGGCACGCACGTGCCAAGCAACTTCTCCGCGCAGCTCTCGCGACCTCGACCTCGACCTCGAGCGACGCAGCACAAACTGCTGCCACCGATCGACTAGCGTCACCGCACCTCTGAAAGGGCCCAGCATGCAACCACCCAGCATCAATCCCGCCGACATCACCTTGCCTCCAACGGAACCCATCGACATCACCTGGCTTATTGCACAACTAGAACGGTCGTAGCCCTCACGGTTGATCAAAACCCGCATGGAGACTATTCGGTGCGCCGGTCCCTCAGCGCACGCCTCAGAGGAGGCGGTCGATCTTCGTGTTGGTGGGTGAGTCTCCGGTACTTCCCGGCAAGATGTCTCGGTCAACCCGGACGGACACGGAATCCAAGCGCGGGTCGTTGCGGAGTTGCCGGAGGATCGACGACTCCGCGGCCACGATGAGAGAGTCCGGGTACAGTCGGCCACCCCATGCCAACCGCTTATCTGCATCCCATGCGAACTCCGGGATGCGGCGCCCCGCCTGTACGTCGGCAGRGACCAGGTCGGCTTCGAAATAGTCCTCCCCATGCACGCGAACCGATTGCCCGGTGGGGACCTCGCCGTATCC
>NZ_JBFUFC010000124.1:0-11354 GCF_056403635.1 Microbacterium sp. P2_F9
CAGTGGGGTAGGTGTACTGGAAGAATCGCCCGCCCCACTTCGCCTTGTCCGCCTGGGCGTGCAGATAGACGTTGAACTGGATGCTGGTGCCCTCGAAATGCCCCGACACGCGGTGGTGCGCTACCGGCGACGCTTCGTCGGTCTCGCTGTCGATGATGGGCCGGGCGAATTGGGGATCGATGCAGTCAGCCGTCACCTGCATCGGTGCGGTTGGCGAGGACTGCACACACGCGGCGGGTTCGGCTGAGGCGGGCGGCGCGGATATCAGCGTCAGGGTAAGCGCTGCCGCGGCGGCGATCGCTAGGGGCGGGAATTTGCGCGGACCGAATCTTGTCATGGGTTCCTCCAACGTCGTCGATGGGTGTCGACACGACCTTCGTGCCGTCAGGATCAATCGCGGCCATGATCTGCGACAGGCGATTGGCGACCGACGCTAGATGCCGCGCCCTCTACCGGGCAATGGCGACAGCTCTTATTGCGCAAGTCCGACAAGCTCGGCGTGCTCCGCGCGCGACACCCTGGGGGCCTTTTTAGGCGAGACGTTCCGCTGGGACGAGCCCGCGGGACGCCTACAAGGGCTTCCATCGCAAGGGTTCGATGACGAGTGGTTCGATCCCCGCACCGGGACCGGTGATCGGCCCGCCGGTGATCGGCCGGGTGATCAGCGCGAGTGGGTCGCTGACATCAGGCGCAGCGCGCAGTATGGGCGACCGGGGAGATCGAACCGCACCGTCCCTTGGTGTACGCCGGGCAATCGCTCCACGGTCATGTTCCACGAGTCCACGACATCGACGTGAGCCGTCATGCCCTGCGGAATTGTCACGGTTCGGAACGCGGGCTGTCCGGCGCCGAAGTAGATGAGCTCGTACTCGCCAGGCACGCCCGCGCGCGCGGCGTCGAAGTCCGACGGCAGCGGGTCGATTCTGCCGGTGGGTGATTGGTCGATGATCTCGTTGAGGAAGGCCAGTCGTGCGGGGCTCTCGCCGCGAAGCTCGCCACCTTTCGCCCAGAACACCGTCTCGTCCTCGGAGTAGTAGGTCTCTCCGTGGGTGACGTAGCCGCCACTCATCGCCACGGCCCAGGATCGGCCTACGAGTTCTTCGGCCGTGAGGAAGCCCCACCCCTGGTCGAGGTCCCCCTCGTACCCGCACTCGTCGACGATGACCGGCTTACCGAACCGCCGGCGCCACTCACGGACCTGCCCGCCGAGGCCATCGCCATATTGGATGCTGCAGTGCGTCGCCCACTCCGATGCGTAGTCCCAGATTTCCACCCAGTTGTGGATGGAGATCGGGTGGTTGTAGGGATCATTGGTGCGCACCAGCCGCCCGATGCGATCCCAGTCCTCCGTGCTCTTATCGAGCAGCAGGTCGTACTCGTTGGCGAGCGACCACCACACGTTCGAGAAGGCTGACAGTCTCCGAACGACGTAGCTGACGTAACGGTCGTCGGCAGCCTTGCCGAGCCGCGAAAAGCCCCAACGGTCGTAGGGGTGGAAGAGGATCAGATCGGCGTCGATTCCTATGGCGCCCAGCTGTTCCAGACGCCGTTCGAGCGCTCGGAAGTAGTCCACATCGAACCGCTCCAGATCCCAGCCGTCGTCCGTTCGGGGGAACACGAACCGGTCGGGCTCATTCGCGTTGTACAGGAAGTGCTTGGGCAACAGGCTCATCCTCAGTTTCGAGAAGGAGGTCTTTCCCAGCGACTCGAGAGTCTGCTGCTGAAGCGCGTCATCCTGGTGGGTCCAGGCGTACGCGGTGGTACCGAGCGGGATGAAGGGTGTGCCATCGGAGTAGGAGAAGTGGAACCCGTCCGCGCGGACGGGACCTCGAGCATCGGATGAGCCTACCTCGATGGTGCCGGACAACCCGTCGAGCGAACGTGCGTTCGACCTCGTGACGAATTTCCATGTTCCCACTTCCGCCGGAAGGAAGCGCACGGCATAGCGACCGTTGCCGTCGTAGAAACCGCCGACCTCGACATGGTGGTCCCCCCTCGAAAATCGGGCGGTCAGTTCGACGTCGGTGAAGGGGTTGCCGTGCGAAGGTCCGGCGACAGCGAGCTCCAGCATCCGGTTCGCCGCAGCACCCGACGGGAGATCCACCGACGCGCTCGCACGCTCAGTGTCCGCGCTCTCATAGTCGACCGGGGGGACGATCGGCGGGGCCTCCCTCGGGCGCGGAGTGAGATCCTCGATCTGTGTCAAACGGCCGAGAAGCTCCGCCACGCGCGGATCAGAGGGCTCCAGTATTACGCCAAGGATGGACCCAAGCGGGAAGGGATCGCCGCTGGCAGCAAGCGAGGAGTCGAGGACTTCTGGAGCGATCTCCTCCACCACTGCGCGGGCATCGGCCTGAGCGAGCACGTCCCTGAGCGCGGAGCGAGAATGGAAAGTGGTCATCGTTGATCCTTCGCAGATGAGAGTCGCGTGTCCCGGCACCGCCGCGCGCCCTGTCAGTTGACGACGCGGTGAGTTCGTTTCAACGTATCTTCGCGGCGCGCCGCAGTTGGTGGTTTGCGCAATATGTTCGTCTGCCACACGCGCCCAGGGGTATATCGCACCGCTGGCGATGGGCTCACCACCTGTGGAAGGGTGTAGCCCCCTCACCCCTGTTCACCGCTCGCTGCCGCGGAATCACGCGGCTCCTAGGTATCAAGCGCTCGATCGTCGTGGGGATAGTGCACCGTAGGGGTCCCCGAAGGGTCCCCCTGGGGGACCCCTGGACGCCCAATCGCCGAGAGTCCGAGCCATGTCGGCCGACAGCGGAGAACGCAAAAACCCCGCTGACCGGGGGTTTTCTGCGGAGACGGAGGGATTTGAACCCTCGGACCCCGTGAGGGGTCTCCACCTTAGCAGGGTGGTGCACTAGGCCGAACTATGCGACGTCTCCAGGCRTCCTGTCGCCGAAGCGATTGAATGCGCCCAGCAATCATAACCGCTCGCGCCGGAGGGAACGAACGCGCTAGCGCTGCGGCACCGTGCAGGTCACCTGTGCCGCGGTGGTCCCGGCGATGGAGTCGGGCAGCTCGACCCGCTCCTCTGCGGCGGGGGTCGCAGACGGCGTAGCCGCGGCATCCGGAGTCGCCGAAGGAGTCGACGAGGGAGCAGGTGCGGCCGCTTCGCCCTCGACTTCGACGCCGTAGCCCTGACTCGTCTCGCCGGTGAGAGTGATGGCCTGGTTGTCGCGCAGAGCCTGCATCAGCGCCTCGGCGGCCGCCGTGACGGGCATCACATCGCTGCGGCCGATGCCGGGGCGGTAATACGTGGGGTACTGGACGAAAACGATGTCCTCGTACGCGACATCCTTGAGCGCCATCGCGATCTGCACCATGAGCGTCGGGCTCGTGAGCGACTGGCTCAGCACGAGCTGGCGACTGGTCACCTGGTTCATCGCCGTCGTCGCAAGCCGGAACAGCACGGTCGGGTCGGCCAGCACCGACTCGGACTGCAGCTTGCGCACCATCGACGACATGAACTGCTGCTGGTTCGAGATGCGACCCAGGTCGGAGCCGTCGCCGATGCCGTGCCGGATGCGCAGGAACTGGAGCGCCTGGGCTCCCTGGAGCGTGTGATGCCCCGCGGTGAGGCTGAGACCGGTGTTGCCGTCGCTGATGTCGCCCGCCACGCAGACATCGACGCCGCCGATCGCGTCGGACATGTTGATGACGCCCGTCCACCGGATCGCCGCGGCGAACTCGATGGCTTCGCCGGTGAGCTCCTCGATGGTCTGCGCTGTGCAGGCCAGCCCGCCGCGGAAGTACGAGGCGTTGAGCATCGTCGCGTTCGACGCCGGGTAGTGCTTGCCGTCCGCATCCTGGCAGGCGGGAACGTGCACGAGCATGTCCCGCGGGAACGACACGACAGTGACGCGACGCGGGTTGTCGGTGATGTGCACGAGCATCGTGACATCGTTGCGCTCCCCCGGCGAATCGTTGTTCGCGCAGCGCGGGAACAGGGCGAGGTCCTGCCCTTCGCACGAGTCGGTGCCCACCACCAGCAGATCGACGCCGCCCTCGATCGCGCCCAGGGACGGCGGGATCACCTCGTCGGGATGCAGCTCGACGGCGTTGTCGCCGAGGGCCGTGGTCGCGTCCCACACGCTGAACGCGGCGATGCCGCCGAGACTGACGACGATGACCGCGAACGCAATCACCAGCATCGACAGCAGCCGGAGGATCGGATGCCGCGCCTCCGCGGCCGCGTGGCGCGCCAGGGTGGGCTGCGCCCTGGGCGCCCGGGAAGGTGCCGTCACGCTCAGCCCTTGACGTTGCCGTTCGAGCAGGTCTGCTGGGCCGCCGTCTGCCCGGCGATCGACTCAGGCAGCTCGATCGCGGTCTCGGTCGGAGCCGGCGTCGCCCCCGTGGTTGCCGCCGGGTCAGGCGTAGCGGGCGTCTCCGGCTCGACCACGACGACACCGTCACCCTGGCTCACTTCGCCGGTCAGCTGCAGCGGCTGGTTGGTGGCCAGCGCGGCCCAGAGCGCCTCGGCGGCGTCGTGGTTCGGAACCACCCGGTTCGGATCCGCGGGGTCGTCGTTCACCGGGTACTGGATGAACACGATCTCGCTGAAGGGCACGTTCTTGACCGCGAGCGCGATCTGCACGAGCGTCAGCGGGTTGGTGAGGCTCTGCGACGGCGTGATGTTGTCGACCGCGGTGGTGGCGAGCTTGTACAGCGTGGCCGGGTTCGTGAGCACCTCTTCGCTGACGAGCTTGTTCGCGAGGCGGGACATGTACTGCTGCTGGTTCGAGATGCGCCCCAGGTCGCCGCCGTTGCCGACGCCGTGTCGCGTGCGCAGGAACTGGAGGGCCTCAACGCCCTGGATCGTGCGCGTGCCGGCGGGCCAGTTGATGCCCGTGTACGGGTCTTTGATGCCCTTGGCGAGACACACGTCGACGCCGCCGAGGGCGTTGGTGATCTCGATCACGCCGCCCCAGGTGATCTTCGCCGAGAACTGGATCGGCACCCCGGTGAGCTTCTGCACCGTCTGCACGACGCAGTTGAGCCCGCCGTAGTAGTAGGAGTTGTTGAGCATCTGCTTGCTCATCGCCGACGACGTCTTGCCCGTCTCGGGGTCGGTGCACTCCGGGATCGGGATCATGAGGTCGCGCGGGAACGAGACGACCGTCACCCGGCGCGGGTTGTCGGAGATGTGCAGGAGCATGTTCACATCGTTGAGCTCGCCCGCGGCGTCCTTGCCGGTGCAGCGGTCGCCGAAGATTGACGCGTACGCCGCTTCGCAGGCATCCGTGCCGACCAGCAGCAGGTTGACGCCGCCCTCGATCGCCCCGATGTCGGGCGGAACGGCGTCCTGCCCCTCGATCTCGATGGCGCCGCTGGCGTAGCTGCTGGTGATGTCGTACGCCGCGTACGCGGCGACAGAGAACCCGGAGACGAGCACGACGGCCAGGATGACGCCGATGATCGTCATGATCTGGGCGAACGGATTCGGCGACTTGAGCGCCCCGTGGCGGGCAACCGTGCGACGGCCACGCCTGGCGGGCTTGGTCGACTGGCTCACTCGGGTCCTCTCGGGGGTTGGATCACACCCCGATCCGGGGTGCCCGCATCGGCGGAGGGTGTGGGATTCGAACCCACGGGACATTGCTGCCCACTGGTTTTCAAGACCAGGTCCATCGGCCGCTCGGACAACCCTCCCGAAGGACGACCGCACTGCTGCGGCATCCAACGAACCGGCACCGAGTCTAGTCGACGGGCCCGCCAGCCATTGTTTCAGGGACGCCTGAAGAGGTCCTGAACGGCCCGATCAGTGCTTAGAGCTTGCGCAGCACGTCGGCGACGCCGCCCGCCTGCACCGACGCGGTGGTCTCGCCCGCGGCATCCCGAACCTCTTTCGGACCCTGTGCCATCGCGACCGCCCGACCGCCGTGCTCGCGTGCCCAGCGGAACATGCCCACGTCGTTGCGACCATCGCCGATCACGAGGACATGCTCGGCGTCGCCGCCGAGCCAGTCGCGCACGCGCTCGAGCGCGGTGCTCTTGTCGACGCCCATCGGGGCGATGTCGAGCCAGGCGGTCCACCCGATGGCGTACGAGACATGGTTGAGCCCGATGCGGGCGACCAGGTCGACGAACTCGCTCTCGGTCTTGCCCGGCGACACCACGACCACGCGGCAGACCGGCTGGTGGGCGAGATCTTCGAAGGGCACGCGCTTGGCGCCGGTGAGGTTCCAGTCCTCGAGGAACTCGGTGTAGAGGCGGCGCCCATCGGCGAGTTCGACCATGTAATGCGCGTCCGGCAGGTGGTCGCGCAGGAGCGTCAGCACTTCGGTGGCGTCGAACGTCTCGATGTGGAAGCGCTCGTACCGCGCCTCGTCGCCCTCGACGCGCCGCATGATCACTGCGCCGTTCGAGCAGACCACGAATTCGGGCGCGATCTGGAGCACGTGCAGGATGCCGCGGGTGCCCTCCCAGGATCGTCCGGTGGCGAGCATCACCTCGTGTCCGGCGCGGTGCGCGTGCTCGACCGCTTCGACGACACCAGGGCTCAGCGACTCGTCTTCGAGCAGCACCGTGCCGTCGATGTCGAGCACGATCAAGAGGCGCTCGGTCGCGACATCCGGATTCTCGGTGTCGCGGGCAACCTGCTCGACGAGCTTGGCGGCTTTCTGGGGCTTGACGACCTTGACGCTGCCGGTGGCCGGCAGGTGCGCGTCCGTCACGCGATCGGCTCCATGACCTCGAGACCGCCGAGGTACGGTCGCAGCGCCTCGGGCACGGTCACCGAGCCGTCGGCGCGCTGGTGCGTCTCGAGGATGGCGACGATCCACCGGGTGGTCGCGAGCGTGCCGTTGAGGGTCGCGACATGGGCGGTCTTGCCGCCGTCGGGGCGATGACGGATGTCGAGCCGCCGTGCCTGGTAGGTCGTGCAGTTGCTCGTGCTGGTGAGTTCCCGGTACGCGCCCTGCGTGGGAACCCACGCTTCGATGTCGAACTTGCGCGCCGCGCTCGAACCGAGGTCGCCTGCGGCGATGTCGATCACGCGGTACGAGAGCCCGAGGTCCTGCATCATCCGCTCCTGCAGCTGCACGAGGCGATCGTGCTCGGCCTCGGCGTCATCGAGCGTCGTGTAGATGAACATCTCGAGCTTGTTGAACTGGTGCACGCGGATGATGCCGCGGGTGTCCTTGCCGTACGACCCGGCCTCGCGCCGATAGCAGGTCGACCATCCCGCGTAGCGCTTCGGCCCGCGCGCGAAGTCGAGGATCTCGTCCATGTGGTACCCGGCGAGCGGCACCTCGCTGGTGCCCACGAGATAGAGGTCGTCCTCCTGCAGGTGGTAGACCTCGTCGGAGTGCTGCCCGAGGAATCCGGTGCCCCGCATCACCTCGGGGCGCACCAGAGTGGGCGGCACGATCGGGATGAAGCCCTCCTGCAGCGCCCGGTCGAGGGCGAGGGTCATGAGCGCGAGCTCGAGGCGCGCGCCGATGCCGGTGAGGAAGTAGAAGCGACTCCCCGAGACCTTCGTGCCGCGCTCCATGTCGATCGCGCCGAGCAGCTCGCCGAGCTCGAGATGATCGCGGGGCTCGAAGTCGAAGGCGACCGGCTCGCCGTGCGTGCGGAGGGTGACGAAGTCGTCTTCGCCGCCTGTGGGGACGCCTTCGATGACGACGTTCTCGATGCGGGAGACGACGGCATCGGCATCCGTCTCCGCCACCGTCACGGCGTGCTGCGCCTGCTTGACCTGCTCGCTCAGCCCCTTGGCCTCGGCGATGAGGGCCGCCTTCTCGTCTTTCGGCGCCTGGGCCACGCGTTTGCCGTGAGCGTTCTGGGCGGCGCGGAGCTCCTCGAACGCGGTGATGGCGGCCCGACGCGCGCTGTCCGCGGCGAGCGCCTCATCGACCAGGCCGGGCGACTCCCCGCGCGCCTCCTGCGAGCGCTTGACCAGCTCGGGATTCTCACGAAGAAGCACAGGATCGATCACCCGTCAATCCTAGTCGGGGCCGTTGGGCGGCATCCCGAGGACTATCGTGGCTCCATGACCGACGCCGCCGCCCCTCTGAAGCGGGCCGCGCTCGTGTACAACCCGATCAAGGTCGACGCCCCGGTGCTGCGGGCGAGCGTCGAGCGGCTCTCGGCGGACGCCGGCTGGGGCGAACCGCACTTCTACGAGACGACGGTCGAAGACCTCGGTCAGGGGCCCACCCGCCAGGCGATCGCAGAGGGCGCATCAGCGGTGCTGGTCGCCGGCGGCGACGGTACGGTGCGCGCCGTCGCGGAGGCGATGACCGGCACCGGTGTGCCGCTGACAATCGTCCCGAGCGGCACCGGCAACCTGCTGGCGCGCAACGTCAACCTGCCGCTGACCGATCCGGAGGCGATGATCCGGGCGACCTTCGAGGGCGACATCCATCCCACCGACATCGGGGTGGCGAACATCACCCGTCCCGACGGCACGACCGAGGAGCACGGCTTCGTCGTGATGGCCGGCATCGGACTGGACGCGGCGATGATCGCGAACACCAGCGCCCAGCTGAAGAAGTCGCTCGGCTGGTTCGCGTACGTCGAAGGGGCGGCGCGGTCGCTGCCCAACGCGAAGCCGTTCCGGGTGATGTACCAGATCGAAGGCCACCGCCTGCACACCGCCCGCGTGCAGAGCATGCTGTTCGCGAACTGCGGGGCGCTGCCTGCGGGCATCGCCCTGATTCCGGATGCCTCGATCTCGGACGGCATCCTCGACGTCATGGTGATCCAGCCCTCCGGCCCGTTCGGCTGGCTCGGCGTGGGCCGCAAGGTGTGGTGGGACAACAGCGTGCTGCGGCGCTCGCGCGCCGGCCGCCTGGTGCTGCAGCGGCGGGGACGGGATGCCTCGATCCACTACTTCCGCGGACCCTCCGTCGAGACCGCGACGACGCCGGCGCAGCCGATCGAACTCGATGGCGACGAGTTCGGCGACGCCGTGCGGATCGTCTGCCKCATCGAGCACGGCGGACTGGTGCTCGCCGTGCCCGCCGGCCACAAGACCTCGGCGCTGTAGCCCCGGTCAGCCCTTCACCGCGCCGCCGAGGCCGGCCGAGCGCAGGAACACGCTCTGGAAGAGCAGGAACATCGCGATCGGGATCAGGGTCGCGATCGCGAGCGCCGCGAGGAAGACGTCCAGCTCGGTCGACGGCTGGATGGCCGGCAGGCGCACCGAGAGCGGCTGCACCGCGGGGTCGGGCAGCACCAGCATCGGCCAGAGATAGTCCTTCCACGCGGCGATGATCGCGAACACCGAGACGACCCCGAGGATGGGCTTCGACATCGGGAGCACGACCGACCAGAACAGGCGGAACGGGCCCGCGCCGTCGGTCTTCGCCGCCTCGAACACCTCGCGCGGCAGATTGTCGAAGAACCGCTTCACCAGCAGGATGTTGAACGCATTCGCGGCCATCGGCAGCCAGACCGCCAGGTAGTTGTTGAGCAGGGAACCGCCGATGAGCGGCGGGTGCACGATCGTGAGGTACAGCGGCACGAGCAGCACGATGCCGGGAATGAACAGAGTCGCGAGCACCAGCGCGTTCAGCGCCGGTGCATACCTCGGACGCAGCACCGAGAGCGCGTAGCCGGCGGTCGTCGCGACGAACAGCTGGAAGAACCAGGCTCCCCCCGCGATGACGATCGTGTTCCAGAAGTACTGGTCGATGTGCACGTCGTTCCACGCGGTGGACAGGTTCGCCCAGTCGATGCCGTTGGGCCAGAGCGCGAACGGCTGCGAGATCGTGTCCTGCGTCGGGGTGACGGCGGACTTGGCGAGCCAGAGGATCGGTCCGAGCCCCGCGATCGTGAGCGAGACCAGCAGGAACACATGGGTGACCGACATCCCGAACCGTGTTCCGCGGCGCCGCCGCTCCGATCCGGAGATGATCGTGCGCTCGGACATGTCGTCGCCCTTCGACGGGCTCAGGGACCGGGAATCCCTGCGAAGGCGGGTGAGAAAGCCGCGCATGCCCTCTCTGACCTGGGCTGTGGTCATCGTCGTCATGTCGTGCTCCAGCGGTCGGTCAGCTTGAAGTAGAGCCAGGACAGCACCGCGAGCACGATCGCCAGCAGCACCGACACGGCGGTGGCTTCGCCCAGGTCGCCGCCGAGACTGTTGCGGAACGCCTTGTCGTAGATATAGAGCAGGATCGTCCGCGTCGCACCGACCGGTCCGCCCCCGGTGAACAGGAACGGCTCGAGGAACACCTGCGCGGTCGCGATGACCTGCAGGATCAGCATGATGAACAGGATGCCGCGCAGCTGCGGCACCGTGACGTGCCAGATCTTGCGCCAGATGCCGGCACCGTCGACTTCGGCCGCGTCGTACAGCTCCGGCGGCACCGACAGGAGCGCGGCGAGGTAGATGATGATCGACCCGCCCGCCGCCGCCCAGGTCGCCTCGATCACGAGGGACGGCATCGCCTGCACCGCCGACTGGATCCACGGCTGCGGGGGGATGCCGAACCACCCCAGCGCGGTGTTGAACACGCCGGAGGGGTCGGCGCTGTAGAAGAACTTCCACAGCAGCACCGCGACGACCGGCGGGATCACGACCGGCAGATACGCGAGCGCCGAATACAGCCCCTTGCCGCGCTTGACCTCGCTCATCAGCACCGCCATGAACAGCGGCAGCGGAAAGCCGAACAGCAGCGCGAGCAGCGCGAAGTAGATGGTGTTGAGGACCGCCTTGCCGAGCGCGGGGTCGGTGAGCACGACGACGTAGTTGTCGAAGCCGACCCACTCCGAGACGATCAGGTTCGTCTTCTGCAGGCTCATGATCACCGACTGGAAGATCGGCCGCCACGAGAAGAAGAAGAACACGAAGACCATCGGCGCGACGAACAGCAGATTCGCGAGCCCGCCGCCGCGGTACCACGTCAGGGGCGTCCGGCGGCGGTGGCGGCGCCGCGCGGGCGGAGCGGCGGGAGCGACGGATGCCGCGGCCGGCCGCTCCGGAGTGGTCATGGTCATGTCAGATCTCCGGTCGCTGAGCCTGTCGAAGCGTGAGCTTGTCGAAGCGTCGGGGTTGTCGGGGAAACGGCCCTTCGACAAGCTCAGGGACCGGCGGGTGGATGCCGCGGCCCGGCCGGGCCGCGGCATCCGTCCTGCTACTTGTCGAGCTCCGCCTGCGCGTCGGTCTGCGCCTGCGCGAGGAGAGCGTCGATGTCGGCGTTCTCGTCGGTCAGGACCGCCTGCACGGCGTTGTCGAGCAGGGCGTAGATCGCCTGCGTCGCCTTCTTCGGCTCGCCCACCGGCGTCTGGTCCCAGATGCCTTCGGTGAAGCCGGTCATCTGCTCGCGCGGCACATTGATGTACGGCTCGATCCAGGTGAGCGACTCCTCGTACAGCTCCCGGTTCAGGATCGGCAGCAC
>NZ_JBFUFC010000125.1:0-11321 GCF_056403635.1 Microbacterium sp. P2_F9
AGCAGGAGGGACACGATCAGGCCGATGACGTCGGTCGGTCCGGGGTCGCCGGTGGGCGCGATGATCGTCGTCAGTCCCGTGGTGATCAGCTGGAACGGCAGACCGACGACCTGCGCGATCGCGCCGAAGATCAGCGAGACGATGACGACGATGCCGAGGGCCGGCCAGAACCGTCCGCGGGTGAGTCGCCACGATCGTCCGATCGCGCCGCCGATCGTCGCGTGCTCGAGGATGATCGCCGAGGGCGCGAGCAGCAGCTTCACGGTCAGCCAGAGGGTGAGGGGCACCGCGCCGAGCCCGAGCAGCAGGAAGAGCGCGATCGCGGCGGGCGGCGCGACAGTACCGGTCGCGAAGATGACGACGCCGCCCACGGCGACCAGGGCCAGCGTCGCGAGCACGAGCAGGAACGAGTAGCCGAGCAGGCGCCAGGCGACGGGCTTCACGCGGCGCCAGAGCGCGCCGAGGGTCAGCTTCTCGGCGAGGGCGGCGTGCGCGACCTCCGCCACGACCACGCCCTGGACGATGACGCCCAGTGCCCCCGCGGCGAGGCCCAGCACGATGCCCGCGATCGCGGTCAGCGCGATCGAGCCCGCCATCACGGCGTCGTAGTCCTCGCTCCCCGGCGTGAGGGTGTCCAAGCGGGAGAACGACGCCCATCCCACGGCGCCGACCGCGACGAGAACGACCAGGTAGGCGACGGCCTGCACGCACAGCGCGAATCCGAGGAGGACCTTCGGGTTCTGCCGGAGGGCGGCGAACGAGCGCCCGAGGATGGTGCCGAACGACAGCGGATGCAGCGGGATGATGCCCGGGCGGGATGCGGGCGTCCATGCCGGATAGGTCGTCACTGTGYCTCCTCGCGCGGCCTCGCCGTCCTCTCGGCGCGCCGGGCGATCCCTATCGTGTCACACCCCTCCGCGCGTGCTCGGCGCGGTCTCAGACACTGTCCATTACTCTGTGGAGAGCGTCACGGACCGGCGTGTGCGCTGCACGCGCCCCGAGGCCGCGAGAGAAGGACGAAACCCGCGCGATGACTTCACGCATCCTGGTGGTCGACGATGACACCGCTCTGGCCGAGATGATCGGCATCGTGCTGCGCACGGAGGGGTTCGAGACCGCTTTCTGTGCAGACGGAAGCAAGGCCGTCGACGCCTGGCGCGCCGAGCGCCCCGACCTGATCCTGCTCGACCTGATGCTCCCGGGCATGGACGGCATCGAGATCTGCACGCGCGTGCGCGCCGAGTCCGGCGTGCCCATCATCATGCTGACCGCCCGCACCGACACGGCCGATGTCGTGAAGGGCCTGGAGTCGGGCGCCGATGACTACATCGTCAAGCCGTTCAACCCGAAGGAGCTCGTCGCCCGCATCCGCACGAGGCTCCGCCCGGCCGCCCAGCCCGGTGGCGAGGCGCTGCGGATCGGTGACCTCACCGTGGATGTCGCGGCGCACGAGGTGCGCCGGGCCGACGAGGCGATCGCGCTCACGCCGCTGGAGTTCGAGCTCCTCGTGGCACTCGCCTCCAAGCCGCAGCAGGTCTTCTCGCGCGAGATGCTGCTCGAGCAGGTGTGGGGCTACCACTACAAGGCAGACACGCGCCTCGTGAACGTCCACGTGCAGCGGCTGCGTGCGAAGGTCGAGCTCGACCCCGACAACCCGAAGATCGTCACGACGGTGCGCGGCGTCGGCTACCGCGCCGGCGCGGTGGTCTGAGCCCACCATGACCCTGGCGGAGGCGCCGGCCTCGGCATCCCGCCGCATTTTCGCCTGGCTGCGGGAGTGGCGCGAGTGGCCGGACGACCTGGCGCGGCTGTGGCGGCGCTCGCTGCGGTTCCGGATCGTGGTGGTCACGCTGGGGCTCACGGCGCTCGCCGTGCTCGTGGCGTGCGTCTGGATGGCACTCCAGGTGCAGAACGACCTGTTCGTCTCGCGGCGGGACCAGGTGCTGGTCGACTCGCGCCGCGCCACGCAAGCCGCGCAGGAGTCGCTCGACTCCGCCGCCGCGCAGGGCGATGGAGTGCAGCTGCAGAACCTCATGCGCAGCGTCCAGGCGACGCTCGCCGAGCAGTCCTCGAGCGACATGATCGCCGCCTTCCGCATCGACCGCACGCCGTCCCAGATCGCGCCGCAGGACTTCACCTCGGGGGGACTCGAGGAGGACCTCATCTCGCCKGGCCTGCGGACGGCTGTGCGCGCCGACGCGGAGCAGCAGTGGTGGCAGTCCGTCGCGCTCCCCGCGCCGCTCGGCGGCACAATGCCCGGGATCGTCGTCGGTCAGCAGCTGCTGGTGCCGGACGTCGGTCCGTACGAGCTCTACCTCGCCTACGACCTCGGCAGCGCGGAGCAGACCCTCGGGTTCATCCAGGTGACCCTGTGGACCGTCGGAATCGGGCTCGTCATCCTCATCGGCGGAATCGCCTGGTTCGTGCTCCGGTCGGTCACGACGCCCATCTCGGAAGCCGCTGACACGAGCGCCCGGCTGGCCGCCGGCGAGCTCACCGTGCGCATCCCGGTGCGGGGCGAGGACGAGCTCGCCACGCTCGGACGGTCGTTCAACGCGATGGCCGACAGCATCGAATCACAGATCAAGGAGCTCGCCGACCTGTCGCTCGTGCAGCAGCGCTTCGTCTCGGATGTCTCGCACGAGCTGCGCACGCCGTTGACCACGATCCGGCTCGCGGCAGACATGATCAACGACCAGCGCGCCGACTTCGACCCCGCGACGGCGCGCGCCGCCGAGCTGCTGAACGCGCAGGTCCAGCGCTTCGAGGTGCTCCTGACCGACCTCCTCGAGATCAGCCGGTACGACGCCGGATCCGTGCAGCTCGAACTCGAGCCGACCAGCCTCGCCCAGCTGGCGGAGGGCGAGATCGCCTCGATGGAGCAGCTCGCCCACCAGCACGGCACCGACGTGCGGCTGGTCGCCCCTGGTGGCTACTCGCCCGTCGAGATGGACCCCCGTCGCGTCCGCCGGATCGTGCGGAATCTTCTCGGCAACGCGATCGAGCACGGCGAGGGCAGGCCGATCGTCGTCACGGTCGACAGCGACCAGCAGGCGGTGGCGGTGAGCGTGCGCGACTACGGCATGGGCATGAAGCCCCAGGACGTCGAACGGGTCTTCGACCGGTTCTGGCGCGCGGACCCTTCGCGCACCCGCACGATCGGCGGGACGGGCCTGGGGCTGTCGATCGCGCTCGGCGACGCGCGGCTGCACGGCGGCGAGCTGGCCGTGTGGTCGGAGCCCGGTCGCGGGTCCCACTTCGTGCTCACCTTGCCTCGACGGGGAACGAGGCTCACCGCGCCGTCGCCGATCCCGGTCGACCCGGGCGAGACCGCGACCGATGAGCTCGGACTCACGCAGCCGATCGTGGTGGAGACGGATGCCTCGCGGCGAGGAGGGTCGGCATGACCCGGCGCCGCGGCATCCTGGCCGCCTTCCTGGCGACGGCGGCGCTCGCGCTCTCGGCGTGTGCAGGCCTTCCGACGAGCGGACCGGTGACCCCGGGACTCCCGGCAGGGACGGATGCCGGCAACCCGGACTTCTCGTTCCGGCCCGACAGCCCGCAGCCGGGGGCGACGCCCGAGCAGATCGTCACCGGGTTCATCCGGGCCGGCTCCGGCCCGGCCGACAACTGGGCGATCGCCCGCGAGTATCTCGCCCCCTCGATCAGCAGCACCTGGGACCCGAGCGCCGGGGTGACGATCGACGTGGAGAGCGACCGCGACTACGAATCGCCGGCCGAGGACCAGGTCGTGCTGACCCTCACCGCTGTGGCCTCCACCGACGCGATCGGCGCCTACGCCCAGGTCGAGGCCGGTCCGACGGAAGTCCCCTTCCAGCTGGCGAAGCAGGAAGACGGCGAATGGCGCATCACCGAGGCCCGGGACGGCATCGTCCTGGATCGGGACCAGTTCGCGTCCGTGTTCCATCGCTACTCGCTCATGTACTTCGACCCGACGTGGGAGTTCCTCGTGCCGGACGTCCGGTGGTTCCCCGCCGTGAACGCGGCGACCCACATCGCCGACGCGCTCATCCAGGGCGGGCCGAGCCCGTGGCTGGCGGCATCCGTCTTCACGGCGTTCCAAGACGTCTCGCTCGCGCGGCCGTCGGTGCCGGTCGTGGACGGCGTCGCGCACGTCGAGCTCGATGACAGCGCGCTCGCTGCGACGCCGGACACGCTGTCGCGGATGCAGACGCAGCTCGATGCGAGCCTGGCATCGGCGAACGTATCGAGCGTGGAGATCTCGGTGTCGTCGACCCCGCTCGAGATCGAGCCCGTCAAGACCCGCTCGACCCGGGTGAGCACCCTGCCCCTGGTGGACACCGCCGACGGCTTCGGCTTCCTCTCCGGTGACCAGCTGGAGCCGCTCGACGGGCTGTCGGCCACGATGGCCACGGTCGTGCCCGCGGCCATCCAAGTGGCACCGGACGGCGACTTCGCCGGCGTGCGCCTGGTCGACGGGACGGTGGCCCGGGTGTCGGCGGACGGGGAGGTCGCCGTCTTCGACACCCGTGCGGGCCTCGTGGACCCCACTGTGGACCCGTGGGGCTACACCTGGAGCGCCCCCCGTGACGCGCCGGCAGGGCTCGCCGCGTTCAGCGGCAGTGGGGAGCGGATCGACATGACGGGCGCCTGGCCCGACGCGACGCAGATCGCCGCCATGTCGCTGTCCCGCGACGGGACTCGGCTCGCCGCGGTCGTGACCAGCGGCGGACGACCGGCACTGTGGATCGCCGGAGTGATCCGCAACTCCGACGGTGTGCCGTCGGGCCTCGGCGAACAGCCGCTCCTGCTCACGCAGCTGCCGGGACCTGGGGCGGCGCTCGCCTGGCTGGACGACATCTCGGTCGGGGTGCTCACCCGCAGCGGCGACGTGCCGGCGGTCGTCGATCTCGTCGTCGGCGGACCCACCGCCACGACGCTCGCGCCGGAGGGCGTCACGCAGATCGCCGGGGCGAACCAGGCGACCACGGTGCGGCTGCGCGCCGCCGAGGGCGCCCTCTATGTCCAGCGCGGGTCGAACTGGACTCAGACGGCGGAGGGGATCCTGGTGCTGGCGACCCAGCAGGGCCTGTCCCGCTGACAGCGGCGTCCTCTCCTCCCCACGGCACGAGGCGGGGCGAGAGCGAACCGTCGGGTCGATGCGGGCGCGAACCAGCCGCTGGCCGTTCAGGCTGGCCCGATGCAGTCTCCTCCCGTCGTCGTGCCCGCGTCCGTCCGCCGTGCGCTCGCGGATGCCCTCACGCTCCTCTTTCCGGTCGACTGCGCCGGCTGCGACGAGCCCGACGTCGTGCTGTGCGATGCGTGCAGCCGCGCGCTGGAGCCGGCCCCGACCCGGCGCCTGCTCCCCTCCGGACTGGCGGTGTGGAGTGGGCTGACCTTCGAGGGGACGGCGGCACGCGTCATCCGCTCTCTCAAGGAGGACGGCCGCACCGGGCTCGCCCGGGCACTTGCCCCTGCGCTGCGCGCCGCTTCCACCGCGGCTGCCGGCCGCGATCGAGCCCTCGTCGTGCCGATCCCCACCTCGCGCGCGGCCATGCGGCGTCGAGGGTTCCGGGTTCCCGAGCTCGTCGCGCGCCGCGCCGGGCTCACCGGCAGGTCTGTGCTCGCGCCCACCCGCCGCACCGCTGACCAGCGCGGCCTCGACCGCGGCCAGCGGCAGGCGAACGTGGCCGCGTCGCTCGCGGCGCGGACGAGTGCGCCGGATGCCGGCATCCGGCGCGTCGTCGTCATCGACGACGTCGTCACCACCGGTGCGACGCTCGACGAGGCGGCACGCGCGTTGCGCGCTGCTGGATGGGACGTCGTCGGGGCGGCGACGATCGCCGCGACGCCCCGAATGGTCACCGGCGCGACACATTCGAAAGTCATAGGTGACTTCCCGGTGACGCGGAGATAGCGTGGGGAGGACAAGGCGACTGACGGTCCGCCCTTGACCGGGCGGACCGGAACAAGGAGGTCAAGGATGGAATCGAGCATCGTCGGCGTGGGAGTGGGTATCACCGACCGCTTCCGATCGGTTGTCGAAGAGAAAACCCTCCGGATAGAGCACCTTGCTCCTCGCGCGCAGCGAGTCGACATCAAGGTGACGCACCGGGCGTACCACAACGGACGCATGGAAGACGACACCGTGGAGCTCACCCTCACCGGGAAGGGCCCGATCGTCCGCGCCGAGGCGACCGACGCCGACAAGTTCGCGGCGCTCGACCTCGCGGTCGACAAGCTGTGCGAGCAGCTGCGTCGAGCGAAGGACAAGCGGGTCGATTCGCGCAATCACCCGCGGGGCGCGAAGTACGAGAAGGAGACCGGCGCCCTCCTGGGCATCGACGTGCAGCCGGTGTCCGTCGAAAGGCTCCGCGCCGTGGCGACCGGCGAGATTCCGGTCATCACCGGGCCCGAGGACGAGGCGGACTACACCCCGGTCGTCATCCGTCAGAAGAGCTTCGATGCGGAGTGGATGACCGTCGAAGAGGCCGTCGACCGTATGGAGCTGGTCGGCCATGACTTCTTCCTGTTCATCGATGCGCGCAGCGATCATCCGAGCGTCGTCTACCGACGCAAGGGCTGGGACTACGGGGTGATCGCACTGACGGCCCAAGCGGCGTCAGAGCTCGCGTCCTGACCTGACGACACGAAGCGGATGCCTCGGCTCGAGGCATCCGCTTCGTCGTATGCACTTGCGGCGATATGCCGCGGCACGTCAGAATCACCCGAAACAGGGGGAGGACGCTGCATGCCAGCTCCGAAGTGGATCGTTCCGGTGTCGCTCCGCGGATATCAGCGCAGCTGGCTGGGGCCGGACATCCTCGCCGGAGTGATCCTCGCCGCCGTGGCCATCCCCGAGGTGATGGGCTACACGTCGATCTCGCAGACACCCATCGTGACCGGGCTGTACACGATCCTGTTCCCGCTCGCGGCCTTCGCGCTGCTCGGCTCCTCGAAGCTGCTGGTCGTCGGTGGGGACTCGGCGACCGCGGCGATCCTGTCCGCTGGCCTGCTCGCGGCAGGGATCGGAGGGCTGCAGCCGGGCTCCGCGAAGTGGGTCGCGCTCTGCGGGCTGGCGGCGCTGCTGTGCGCCGTGCTGCTGGTGCTCGCGCGGGTGCTGCGGCTCGGCTTCCTCGGCGACTTCCTCTCGGCCTCGGTGCTGATCGGCTTCCTGACCGGCGTCGGGATCCAGGTCGCCACCGGGCAGATTCCGGACATCCTCGGGATTCCGAAGGGAAGCGGCAACTGGTTCCAGCAGCAGTGGGCGTGGATGACCTCGCTGGGTGAGGTGTCCTGGCCGACCTTCGCCTACGGGGCCGGGACGATCGCGATCATCCTCGGCTTCAAGCTGTTCCTGCCCAAGGTGCCAGGGCCCATCATCGCCGTGGTCGGACTGCTCGCGGTCGCGACCATCACCGACGCGTCGTCCTACGGGGTGGACGTCGTCGGGGCGATCCAGGGCGGACTCCCGCCGATCGGCCTTCCCGTCGGCATCACCTGGGGTGATGTGCCTGCGGTCGCGTCGACGGCGTTCGCGTGCTTCGTCCTGATCATCGCGCAGAGCGCCGCGACCTCCCGGAGCTTCGCGATGAAGCACGGCGACCGCGTCGATGTGAATCGCGACATCGTCGGACTGGCCGCGGCGAACCTCGCGGCGGGCCTGAGCGGCACCTTCGTCGTGAACGGCTCACCGACCAAGACGCAGATCCTCGACGAGCAGAAGGGCCGCTCGCAGATCGCCAACCTCACCGTGGTGCTCGTCACGCTGGTCGTGCTGCTGTTCCTGACGAACCTGCTCACCGACCTGCCTAAGGCCGTCCTCGGCGGGATCGTGTTCCTGATCGGCATCGACCTCATCGACGTGAAGGGCCTGCGCCGCATCCTGCGCCGCCGGCCCATCGAGTTCGGCATCGCCATCGTCACCGCGCTCACGGTGTTCCTCGTGGGTGTGACCGCGGGCATCTTCCTCGCGCTCGCCCTGTCGCTGCTCGACGTGATCGCGCGGCAGTACCGGGCTCGCGACTTCGTGCTCGGCACCGGCAGCAACGGCGGCTATGCCTACAACCCCGCCAAGCCCGGCCAGCAGAGCGAGCCGGGGCTCGTCGTGTTCCGCTACGAGGCCGACCTCTTCTTCGCGAACGCGAGCCGATTCGCCGACGACGTCCAGGCAGTGGTGGACGGGGCGCCGGACAAGGTCCGCTGGGTCATCCTCGACTGCGCCGGCATCAGCGACATCGACTACTCGGCCGGCCAGGTGATGTCCGGGATCATGGA
The DNA here is from genome assembly GCF_056403635.1 of Microbacterium sp. P2_F9. NCBI lineage: Bacteria > Bacillati > Actinomycetota > Actinomycetes > Micrococcales > Microbacteriaceae > Microbacterium > Microbacterium sp. P2_F9. Next base: position 8,260 of record NZ_JBFUFC010000125.1, read on the forward strand.
CTTCCTCGACTCGCGCGGAGTGACCCTGATCCTTGCCCGGCCCGACGAGGTGCTGCTGGAGACGCTGCGCCGCTACGACATCGAGTCGCGCATCCCCGCAGACCGCGTCTTCGACGATCTCAGCGCCGCGGTCGCAGCTTTCCCGCGCACGTAGCGCCGCGCGGAAGCCACCTGCTCGCGTTAGCGGTCGCCGTGCGTGCGGCGGGGGCCTCCGGTGTCGGGGCGGATCTCGATGAGCTTGCCGGAGATCCGGGTCTCCGCCAGGCGCGCGAACGTCTCGGGCGGCAGGTTCGCCGGCAGTTCGACGAGCGAGAAGTCCGGGCGGATCTGGATGGCACCGAAGTCGCCGCGGCTGAGGCCGCCTTCGTTGGCGAGGGCGCCGACGATCTGACGGGGCTCGACGCGGTGACGCTTGCCGACCGCGATCCGATACGTCGCCAGGCGGCCGTTGCTCGGTCGCTGCCGACGTTCGCCGCGGTCGCCACGGTCGTCGCGATCGAATCGGCCGGGGCGGTCTCCCCGGTCTGCGYGGTCGTCGAACCCTCGGCGCTGCTGCTCGGGCTCGGGCTCGAGCAGCAGCGGAGACTCGCCCTGCGCGACCACCGCGAGTGCGGCGGCGACATCGACCTCGGGCACGTCGTGGTTGCGCACGTAGTGTGCGATGACGTCGCGGAATCCGTCGATGCGGTCGGTCTGGGCCAGCGCCGCGCTGATGCGGTCATCGAACCGGGTCAGGCGGGTGATGTTGACGTCGTCGACGCTCGGCAGCTGCATCTGGGTGATCGGCTGGCGCGTCGCCCGCTCGATCGATGACACGAGGTTGCGCTCGCGCGGTGTCACGAAGCTGATCGCGTCTCCCGAGCGGCCTGCGCGACCGGTGCGCCCGATCCGGTGCACGTACGACTCGGTGTCGGTCGAGATGTCGAAGTTGACCACGTGCGAGATGCGCTCGACGTCGAGGCCGCGGGCGGCGACGTCGGTGGCGACGAGGATGTCGAGCTTGCCCGACTTGAGTTGGTTGACGGTCCTCTCGCGCACGGGCTGGGCGACGTCGCCGTTGATCGCCGCCGCGGAGTACCCTCGCGCCCGCAGCTTCTCGGCGATCTCCTCGGTCGCGCTCTTGGTGCGCGCGAACACGATCATGCCCTCGAAGTTCTCCGTCTCCAGGATCCGAGTCAGGGCGTCGATCTTCTGCTGGTAGGACACGATCAGATAGCGCTGGGTGGTCGTCGCCGAGGTCGTGGTCTTCGTCTTGACCGTGATCTCTTCGGGGTCGTTCAGGTACTGCTTCGACATGCGCCGGATCGTCGAGGGCATCGTGGCAGAGAAGAGGGCGACCTGCTTGGTCGCCGGAGTGTCCTTGAGGATCGTCTCGACGTCCTCGGCGAACCCCATCTTCAGCATCTCGTCGGCCTCGTCGAGCACGAGGAATCTCAGCTCCGACAGATCGAGCGTGCCCTTGTCGAGGTGGTCCATGATGCGGCCGGGCGTTCCCACCACGATGTGCACGCCTCGGCGAAGCGCCGAGAGCTGCACGCCGTAGCCCTGGCCGCCGTAGACGGGCAGGATGTGGACGCCGCGGACATGCCCCGCGTACTTCTCGAACGCTTCGCAGACCTGCAGGGCGAGCTCGCGCGTCGGGGCGAGGACGAGGGCCTGCGGGGTCTTCTGCGCGAGATCGAGCCGGTCGAGGATCGGCAGGGCGAAGGCGGCCGTCTTGCCCGTTCCGGTCTGTGCGAGGCCGACGACATCGCGGCCGGCGAGGAGGGTCGGGATCGTCGCCGCCTGGATGGCGGAGGGCGTCTCGTAGCCGACGTCGCTCAATGCCTTGAGCACCGACTCGCCCAGGCCGAGGTCGCGGAATGTGGTCGTTTCGGGCTCGGCGGGAGCCTCGGACTCGACGTGGTCATCGGATGTGGGCACGCTTCAGGCTAGTCCGCGCAGTGGGTCTCCGACAGGATCCGACGCCCAGAGGCTGCCCGCGAGTGCGTCACGCCGCCGTAGTGCCGAGTTTGGCGGGCCGTCCGCGCTTGGGCCGCGCCGTCGAGAGACCGAGCGCCATGGTGTGGTGCTGGTGCCCCGCGAGGCGGTCCTCGGTCCGGTCGAGCCAGCGCATCTCCGCCTCGGCTCGGGAGATCATCGCGTCGACGACGAGCGCCCGCGCGAACTCCTCCCGGTGGTCGTGCGGCCCTCGTGGGGTCCTGGCATCGGTGAGGCGCTCGAGCCGCGCGAGCGCAGCGAGCCGTTCCGTCTGGATGACCGCCGCGACGTCGGCGCCTGGGAGGGTCGCCGCGAGTGCGATCTTCACCGCGAGCTCATCACGCCCGCCCTGCGGCCGATCCAAGGGCGCGGTCAGCCAATCGCGCGCGCCCGCGCGCCCGGCATCCGTGATCTCCCAGTAGACGTGACCCTCGTCGTCGATCTCGCTCTTCGCGACGAGGCCCTCGCGCTCGAGTCGTTCGAGGGTGTTGTAGATCTGCCCCACGTTGAGGGGCCACACCGAACCGGTGCGGCGGTCGAACTCCGCCCGCAGCTGATAGCCGTAGCACGGACCCTGATCGAGGATCGCGAGCAGACTTCCCCTCACGGACATGGATCTCCTCTTCGGGTCAGTCGATCTCGTTGCCGAGTATATGAATACCGAGAAGCGAATTCATCGGATGCCGCAACCGGCGTGTCGCCGGGGCAGGGTGCCGCGGCATCCACAGCCCACTCCAAGATCACGGGCAGGTAACATGGGGAGGTATGCCTGCGCGCGGAAGCCGGTCGCCCCGGAGTTCCGCGCGCTGACCCGATAGATGGGAACTTTCCGTGGTCAATCCGCTCGAGAAACTGCTCCGCGCCGGCGAAGGCCGGATCCTTCGACGCCTACAGCAGATCGTGAAGGCCGTCGGTGCCCTCGAAGACGAGTACACCCAGCTCACGGACGACGAGCTGCGCGGCGAGACCGCCGAGCTGCGGGCCCGCTATGAAGCCGGCGCGACTCTCGACCAGCTCATGCCGGAGGCGTTCGCGGCCGTCCGCGAGGCCGCCAAGCGCACGCTCGGTCAGCGCCCCTACGA
>NZ_JBFUFC010000126.1:0-11164 GCF_056403635.1 Microbacterium sp. P2_F9
CCCTCTTGATGTTTCGTCAGGCGCTCACATCTTGGCGTAGCGCGCGCGGGCGAAGCAGAAGATGCCGTAGATGATGAGCCCCGCACCGACGATCCAGAGGATGACGGGGCCGAAGGGCAGCGCTGCCAGCGCGTGGAGTGCGTCGTCCAAGCCACCGGCGGCTTCCGGGTCGTGCGTGAAGGCGGCGACGACGAAGAGCACGCCGGTGACCGCGATCGCGATCCCCTTGGCGATATAGCCGACCACGCCGAAGGTGACGATGCCCGGCCGCGTCACGTCGGCCGGCAGGTTGAGACGCTTCTCGAACGCACGGGTGACTCCGCGGATGATGAACGCGACGCCGATTCCCAGGACGAGGAGACCGACGAGGACGAGCAGGAAGATCCCTCCACCCGACGCGAGCAGACCGGCCGTGAACGACTCCGTCGAGTTGGAGGAGTCCGACTCGCCGCCCAGGGCGTAGATGAGCGCCGTCCACGCGATCGCGATGTAGATGACCGCGGTGCCGACGTACTTGATCCGCAGGCCCCACTTCTTCTTCGTGTCGGGTTCGCGCTCGAGGAAGGCCTCGGCGATCTGCCAGATCGCCAGCGCCAGCAGGCCGATCACGATGATCCACAGCAGCAGTACGCCGAGGGGCGCCTGCCGGATCCGCTCCATGGCGCCGCCCTGGTCGGCGTCACTTCCGCCGCCACCGGTCGCGATCGAAATCGCGACCCATCCGAGGACGATGTGGACGATGCCGAGAACGATGTAGCCGATGCGCGCGATCGTTTCGAAGACAGGCGATCGCTGCGCCGCGGCCGCGGCTTCCTTGGGAGTGGTGGTCATGATCGAACCGTATCCAGAGGCTGATATACCGGGCAGGGGCTTGATTTCGCCGCGGGGTTCATGCTTGCGTCGCCGGTTCGTGTCGTGCCCGCACCGCTCGGCGGTCGCGGAACGCCTCGACGGCGCACCACACCAGGCAGGCAACGGCGATTCCCTCCAGCAGCCCTGCGACGATGTCGCTGAGCCAGTGCGCGTGCAGATAGCCACGTGCCCACATCATCCACACGACCCACACCACACCGCCCACCCAGACGTACCAGCGCCGGAGCAGGAGGCCCAGGATGACCGCCATGGTGGTGGCCACTGCGGTATGCCCCGAGGGGAATGAGGTCGCGACGCTCTCAGCGAGCGAGTCGGCAGGGCGCACCCGACCGACGATGTAAGACATCGGCGCGCCGATCGCGACGACGACGATGACGGCGAGCGCGAAGGTCGCGGCATCCCACTTTCGCTTGAAAGCCAGGAAGACGATCACCACCACGATCCCGAGCACGAACCCGCCGATGGTGCCGCCCACGATCGAGGGGATCCAAGCGATCAGCACTCCCGCGTCGGTGAGCGTGGCGACCATGAGGCCGTGCCACCACACGTCGATCGGCAGCGGGTCGTGGCCACCGAGGGCGACCACGACGCGAAGGATGACGAACGCGACAGTGGCCGAGAGCCCGACGATGAGCGCGATCTGGCGACGCGGATCCGGTTCGGCCGACGGTCGAAGATCTGCGGACGGACGTGGTGCGACGGGTTGGGTGTCGGTCATGATGCTTCCTCGGTGTCACTCGCGTCTTCCGCCGGCACCCGGATCGTGAGCGCCTTCTTCTCGACCCAGGTGCGGATGGCGACGGTCTCGCCGAACTCGTCGCCGTCGAGCTCGAGCTTCTCGGGGCGGCTCAGCGTGATCGTGAACTTCTCGCCCTTCAGGTACGCGAGCGCATTCACGTCCTTCGTGCGCATGCTCCGACCCACCCGGGTCTTTCGGAGCACCCCGTTCTCCCAGAAGATCTTCACGAGGGTCTGCGCCCAGGTGAAGAGCGTCTCGGGTCGCATGAGCGCGATGTCGAGGCGACCATCGTCAAGGGTCGCGTCGGGGAGCAGCTGGATGTTGCCCTGGAGCATGCCGCAGTTGCCCACGATCACCGTGTGGGCTTTGGCCGATCGATTGCCGCTGCCGTCGAGGTTGTAGCGGAGGTGCAGCAGGTCGGTGTCCCGCAGCGCGAGACTGAGCGCCTTGATGTACGCGAGCCAGCCGATCTTCGCCTTGAGGTCTTCGTCGGTGCGCGCGAGCATGTTGGCGTCCAAGCCGAAGCCGGCCATCACGACGTAGGCGTGCGTGTCGGTCTTCTTGTCGGCGCGACGGACCTCCACCACGCCCAGATCGATCTTCCGGTCCTTGCCGGTGAACGCCGAGCGGACCGATTCCTCTGGGTCCTCGAGTTTCAATTCGAGGTTGCGGGCGAGCAGGTTGCCGGTGCCGGACGGGACGAGGGCCAGAACGACATCGTGCTCGCGCACTGCCTCGGCCACCGCACGCACCGTGCCGTCGCCGCCGGCCACCAAGATCATCGAGACGTCCTCGGCGAGCGCCTTCTCGGTCGCGCCCTGCCCAGGATCCTCCTCGGTCGTCGCGAACCAGAGCGATTCGCCCCACCCGGCGGCGCCCTGTTCTTTCGCGACCGTGGCCTTGAGAGCATCCAGGTCCACCTTGATGGGGTTGTAGACGACCGCAGCCACCCGGGTCTTGGTCGACGCGTGTTTGGTGGTCGTCTCGCCGCTCATGACTTGCCCTTCTTGGCGTCGAGTTCGCCGGCGATGTCGGGGACGAAGCGGAAGTCCTCGAGCGGCGGTCGGTCCTTGTCGCTCGCCTTGGGGCGATCGGGGATCGAGACGTCCTCGTGGTCGAGATGCTTGTACGGGATGCTGCTCAGCAGGTGAGTGATCGTGTTGAGGCGCGCGGCGCGCTTGTCGTCGCTCTCCACCGTCCACCACGGCGATCCGTTGGTGTCGGTGACGGCGAACATCGCGTCCTTCGCCTTCGAGTAGTCCTCCCACCGCAGGATCGACTCGAGATCGGTCGGCGACAGCTTCCACCGCTTGATCGGATCGTTCAGCCGCGCCGCGAACCGGTACTGCTGCTCCTCATCCGAGACCGAGAACCAGTACTTGATCAGGATGATGCCCTCGTCGATGAGCATGCGCTCGAGGGTCGGCGTCTGCTGCAGGAAGCGCTGGTAGTCCTCTTCGTCCACGTAGCCCATGACCCGCTCGACGCCCGCCCGGTTGTACCAGGACCGGTCCATCAGCACGATCTCGCCCTTCGTGGGGAGGCGTTCGATGTACCGCTGGTAGTACCACTGCCCCTTCTCCTTCTCGGACGGCTTGTCGAGGGCAACCACCCGGGCGTGCCGGGGATTCAGGTACTGCATGATCCTCTTGATCACGCCGCCCTTGCCTGCGGCATCCCGTCCTTCGAAGATGACGAGCACGCGGGTGCCGGTGGATTCGACCCAGTGCTGCATCTCGACGAGCTCGATCTGCAGCCGCTCCAGCTCCGCCTCGTAGACCTTCTTGGACATGCGATCGACGGAGGACTTCAAAGACGCCTTCCTCGACATCAGATCGTCCGCGATCGTGCTGAGTGAGTCCCCATGTCATACCCCAATCGATTCTCGGCGCTCGGGTCGCCGCCATGCTCACACTATGGCGGGGCTGGAGATCGCCGGATGGGCTTGACAAACAGGTCACCGGGACGATGCTGCTCGAGATCAGCGCACGCCCCGGGCGTAGGCTTCGAACCATGACCGACCTCCCCGTGTTCACCCTGGAAGATCTCGAGCGGATGCCGCGCGCCGAGGTGCCCGAATGGAACAACGACGCCGCCGTCGCGCTCGGTCTGACTGCCGTCGCGGTGATGCGCGAGCGCGGGCTCAACCTCGCGGTGCGGATCATCGTGTCGGGCGACGTCGTCTTCGTCGCGAAGCTCGGCACCACCGGCCCGGGCAACGATCCGTGGCTGCGCGGCAAGGCACTCGTGGCCGAGCACTTCGGCGAGCCGTCGCTGCTCGTGCGCCGGCGCCACGAGGCGACGGGCACCCCGTTCGAGTCGCGCGACGATGTCGACCACGGGTCGATGCGCGCTCACGGGGGGTCGATCCCGATCTTCGTGGCCGGCGTCGTGGCCGGGTCGATCACGATGTCGGGCGAACCGGATGTCGTCGATCACGACGCCGCCGCCGAGACGCTGCGCCGCTACCTGGCGCGCTGAGTCAGCGCCCTCGGCGCTCCAGCGCCGCATCCGACGCGGTGTCTTTCGCCGCGAGGCGGTCGAGGGAGTCCGCGAGGTGCGTGATCACGTCCGCGGCGGTCTCCGCCTGCGTCGTCGAAAGAGTCTCGATCACGTCGATGAGCGCCGAGTGGTGCGCTTCGTAGGCTTCGTCGACTCGGCGCACCGCCTCCTCCGTGGGCACGAGATAGTGCGCGCGCCGATCGGTCGGATGCTGCACGCGGGTCAGGTAGCCGCGCGCGACGAGTCGCTCGACGACGTTCGTGACGGTCGCGCTCGACGTGTCCAGCATCACGATCAGGTCCTTGGGGCTGAGATCCCGCTGGTCGCGCGTGCCCTGCACCAGATACCGGATGGCAGCCAGATCCAGACTCGAAAGCCCGGAGAGTCGCTGCGCACGTTCGGCCTGCATTCGCTCGGCGTTGCGGAAGTGCAGGATGGCGCGACTCAGTCGCTGGCCTTCCGGCGTGCGGGGTTCATCCGCGTAGAGATGCTCACTTTCATGGCGCACCACGGTCCTGGGCATCCGCTACCTCCTTGGGACAGGATCAAGTTCCGCTCACACTCTAACCGAAAACTCGTCAACTTTGCTACTTGATATCTCACTTGGTGTGATACATACTTTCCGTGAATGATACCGAATAAGGGATCATTCGGGTGTTCTCTCATCGGAGCGAGCAAGAGGGGAATGGAACCGTGGGACTCCTGTATTACGGATTCGAGTCACAGCCCGCCGAAATGCCTGATCGGGTGCTCGCGCACCTGAAGCTCGTCGCGACGACGAAACTGCGCCGCGGCGAGAGCTTCACAGTGACGTGGCGGCACGCCAATGGGAGCGCGGAAGGACGTACTTCGCTCTGGATGCAGCCGGCGATTCCGCTGCGGTTCGTCTTCGAGGCATCCGAACCGGAGGCGCTCGACCCCGAGTACCTCCACGCTCTCGCCAATGCGGCCAACTCCGTCAACGGCATCATCCTCGAGTGGGAGAACCCCTGCAGCGACGACAGCGCGGTCGCCGCGCACGCGAGTTCTCACCGCGAGCTGGTCGCCGCCTGAGGCCGCGCCGCCTGACGCTGCGCCGCCGGGGCTGATCACTGAGGCGACGGTCAGTTCCGGACGGCGGCCGTCCCGAGGTGGCTGGCCGCGAAGTCTCGAATCGCGGACGCAACGGTGCGCGGCGCCGAGTACTGGACGAGATGGCGATGGCCGGGCACGGTCACCAGCAACGCGGTGCGGGCGCGGTCTCGCAGCATCCGACACCACTCCATCCCGGCGATCGTGTCGTTTCCTCCCCTGATGATCAGGAGAGGCATCGTGAGAGCGGCGACGTGGCGCTCGGTCCGGTACTCGAGCATCTGCCGGACCTGGTCCAGATACCAGCGGGGACCGCACCGCAGGTAGTCGGTGAAGACGATGGCGTTGCCGGAGATCGGCTCCGCGAGACTGTCGACGGCGAGGGCGACCGATTGGGCCGCGACCGTGCGATGCCGGCTGTCGCAGACGGGGCCGATGGCAACGACGAGAGCTGCGAGCTCCGGGCGCTGGGCGGCGAGCTCGACGACCCACTGGGCTCCCATCGAGTGGCCGATCAGCATCGCCCGGCCGACCTCGATCCGGCCCAGCGCGACGGCGAGAGCACCGGCCATCTCCGGCACGGAGGGCGACCTCCCCGGCTTCGGCAGTCCGCCGAAGCCAGGGAGGTCGATCGAGAAGACGTCATTCGTCGTCGCGAGTTCCGCCTGCAGTCGGTCGAGGTACCGGTGCGACACTCCGACGCCGTGGACCAGCACGATCGGCTCCGCCCCCGGCGCTGGCGCTGGCGCTGGCGAGCGAGCAGATCGCACCCGGAACGTGAGGTCGCCGACTTCGATCAGCTCTTCCCGCGCGTTCACCTGCTCACGGGCGTGCGATTCTCGGCACTCACCATCCAGGCGTACTGCTCGAGCTTCTCGAGGATGGCATGCAGGATGTCGGCGCTCGTCGGGTCTTCGTCGTCGACGTCGTCGTGGACCTCGCGCACGGTGCCGATGGTGGCTTCGAGCCGCACCGTGATGAGGTCGACCGTCTCGGCGGTGTCGATCTCGCCCTGCGGGTACTCGGGCAGGGTCGTCGTGGCGGCGACCGTGTCGCTGCGTCCGTCGGGCACGGCGTGCAGCGCGCGCATCCGCTCCGCCACCGTGTCGCTGAACTCGCGGGCCGCCTCGATGATCTCGTCGAGAATGCGGTGCGTGTCGCGGAAGTTGCGGCCCACCACGTTCCAATGCGCCTGCTTGCCTTGCCCCGACAGCTCGAGCAGGTCGACCAGGACCGCCTGCAGGTTGTCGCCGAGCGCCTTCGTCGCGACGAATCCCTTCTCGGCGTTCTGACGTCTCGTGGTCTTGGCGCCGGTCCCGCCAGGCGCCGTCCGCTTGACCGTCGTCGAACCCGCGCTCTTCGTCTTCTCTGCTGTCGCCATGATGTGGTCCTCTGCTTCTCGTTGGGGATGGGTCTGGTCGGGGCTGTCGCTGGAGGTCAGGGCGACGGGATGCCGCCGTTGACGTTCAACGTCTCGCCGACGACGTAGCTGGATTCGGCGGACGCGAGGAAGACGTAGGCGGGGGCGAGTTCGGCGGGCTGGCCCATTCGCCCGAGCGGGGTGTTCTCGCCGAAGTGCGCGATCTTGTCCTGCGGCTGCCCGTCGGTCACCTGCAGCACGGTCCACACCGGTCCGGGCGCGACCGCGTTCACACGGATGCCCTTCGGCGCGACCTGCTGCGCAAGCGCCTTCGTGAAGGCGTTGATCGTCGCCTTCGTCGAGGCGTAGTCGATGAGGATGTCGGACGGCTTGTACGCCTGGATCGAGGTGGTGTTGATGATCGAGGACCCCGGCTTCAGATGCGGGAGCGCGGCCTTGGTGATCCAGAACATGGCGTACACGTTCGTCTTGAAGGTGTCGTCGAACTGCTCGTCGTCCAGGGTGGTGAGGTCTTCGTTGAAGATCTGCTTCCCGCCGTTGTTGACGAGGATGTCGATCCCGCCGAGCTCCTCGACGGTCCGGTCGACGAGTGCCCGGCAGTACTCGGCGTCGCGCAGGTCACCGGGGAGCTGGGCGACCGTGACGTCGGCGTCGCGGATGATTCCGGCAACGCGCTGGGCATCCGGTTCCTCGCTGGGGAGGTACGACATCGCGACGTCTGCGCCCTCTCGGGCGAAGGCGATCGCGACTGCTGCGCCGATCCCGGAGTCGGCTCCGGTGATGAGGGCCTTGCGTCCGGTCAGCCGACCGGTGCCGCGGTAGGTGTCTTCGCCGAGGTCCGGTCTCGGATGCAGCTTCGCGTCCAGCCCCGGCTCGGGCTGGTGCTGCTTCTCCGGCTGGATGTCGCGGTACAGCGCGGTCGGATCGGTCAGGGTGTACTGGTCTCGTGTCACCCGACTCACGGTAGGTCAGGGCACCGGGTTGCTCACGGGGGTTGATTTCACCCGCGGATTGCGCAATACCGGCACACTGGCCCCTTCGCGCGCGCTACGGCGTTGCGGAGGCCGACGGCTCCGGGCTCGGCGATGCGGGTGCCGTCAGGTCGGCGATCGCCTTCTCGAATGCGGCGATGGTCGCGGCGTCAACGACCCCGGTGGGCTCGACGCCCAGCTCGGTCTGGAAGGCGATGAGCGCCTCGGTCAGCTCCGGGGTCCAGGTGCCGTCCACCGGTCCGTCCCAGAACCCGACCAGCTTGAGGGTCTGCTGCACCGCGGCCGTCGTTGCGAGAGCTTCCTGGGTGGCGGCGCCACCCAGTGCCAGAAGCTCTGCCTGCAGCGCGGCGGCGGTCGCCTTGTCGACCGTGCCGGTGACCGGCAGCCCATTCGCCTCCTGCAGGCCCTCCACGGCCGCGACCGTCGCGGGTCCGTACACACCGTCGACCGGGTCGGTGTAGCGGCCCGCCGTGGCGAGGTCGGTCTGCAGCGCCGTCGTGTACGCGCGCACCGCCGCCTCGGCCTGCTGCTTCTGCTCGTCGGGGACGCAGCCGGCATCGACGAACAGCCGCAGCCATGCCATCTCGAGCGCTACAGCGGCGCTGTTGAAGTGCTCGGATGCCTCGGCCAGCGGTGTCTCGTCGGTGATCGCGCCCTGCGCCGCATCGAAGTCCGCCTCGGCCTGCTCGACCCGGTCGACGGTGGCGGCAGGAGCCAAGGGCGTGGCGCTCGGCACCTCGGTGGCGACGACGGAGGGCGAGCCGGAAGGGCCGGCCTCCGCGCGGGCCAGCGCCGCCTGGGCGTCGACGAGCTCCTGCTGGGCGACGGTCAGCGCCTGCTGGGCGTCGACCGCGGCCTCGGCGGTGTCGAAGGCGCCTTTGCCAGGCTTCGCGAGGTCCGCGCCGGCCGCCGTGACGTCACCGACGGTGGGTGCGGTGGCGGTGATGACATCGCCGTAGCCGTCGAGGGCGACGATGTAGTCCTTGCTCGCGTCGCAGAAGGCGCCCGACGCCGCCGTGAAGTCGGCCTCCGCCTGTGTCAAGGCCTTCTCCTTCGCGGTGACCTGGGCCTTGGCCCGGTCCACGCCGCTGCTGTCGGAGCAGCCGGCCAGCCCGACGGCGGCGAGCGTCACCAGCACGATGGCGGCTGTCCTGAGCCCCGGCATCCTCGACGATTCGGTCCTCACGAGTGCCTCCGATGTCAGCGCGGAAAGTTCTGCCCCATCATGGCATCGTCGTGCAGCCAACCGCCGAAGGCGGGGGTGTCGCTCGACCGGTCAGGCAGAGCGACGCTGGGGCAGCAGGTCATCGACGAGCGCTTCGACGCGACGGCGGATCTCGTCGCGGATCGGCCGCACCGCCTCGATGCCCTGCCCGGCCGGGTCATCGAGCACCCAGTCCTCGTAGCGCTTGCCGGGAAAGAACGGGCAGGCATCGCCGCAGCCCATCGTGATCACGACATCCGACTCCTGCACCGCCTCGACCGTGAGGATCTTCGGAGTGTTCCCGGCGATGTCGATGCCGTCTTCTGCCATTGCCTCGATCGCGACCGGATTGATCTGGTCTTTCGGCGCGGAGCCGGCCGAGAGCACCTCGATGTCGCCGCCCGCGAGCGCGGTGAGGTACCCGGCGGCCATCTGGGAGCGTCCGGCGTTGTGCACGCACACGAACAGCACAGTGGGCTTGTCGGTCATGGCATCTCGCTTTCCTCACTAAAAGCATAGACCAATATCTATCTATCGAGTCAGCTCAAGCAGGGAGCAGCTCGGCGAGGAGCACCCGCACGCGCGCTTCGATGTCGTCTCGAATGTCCCGCACCGCCGCGAGGGGCTTGCCGACCGGGTCGTCGAGCTCCCAGTCCAGGTAGCGACGGCCCGGGTAGATGGGACAAGCGTCGCCGCAGCCCATCGTCACGACGACGTCGGCGGCGCGGACCGCTTCGTCGGTGAGTGGCTTCGGGAACTCCCCGCCGAGCGGCACGCCGATCTCGTCGAGCGCGGTGACGACGCTCGCGCGCACCGCGTTGGCCGGCGCGGAGCCGGCGGTCCGCACCAGCACCCGGTCTCCGGCGAGCTGCCGGAGGATGCCGGCCGCGAGCTGCGAACGACCGGCGTTCTGCACACACACGAAGAGCACCTCGGGGATGCTCGATCGGGTCGCCTGGGACCGCGCCAGCGCGTCGAGTCTGGTGGTCGCGAACGCGGCCGTGCGGGACGCGAGCAGCGGCGCCGAGCTGTTCGCGCTCAGCAGCTCGTGGCTCTCGGTGACGTAGCGGTCGACCGTCTCACGGCCGAAGGTGCCGCGATAGCGCTCGGCGAGGTCGTCGACGATCCGGGTGAGATCGGGTTCGGCATCCGGAGTCGCATCGTCGCCGATCAGCGCGTCCACGCGGCCTGACTGGCGCGGGTCGAGCGAATACCAGACGCGGCGACCCTCCGGCTGCCGGATGACGATCCCCTCGGCGGCGAGCGCCTTCATGTGGTGGCTCACGGTGGGCTGCCGCAGCCCGAGCACCCCCGCGAGGCGGCCCACGAGAGCACGACCGTCGTCCGAGTCGCGGATCAGCTTCACGATCCGCGCCCGGGTGGGGTCGCCGAGGACGGTCAGTTCGCGAGAGCCGGAACCAGCATCCATAGACCGCAGTCTATGCGCCTGCCGCCGCGACAGCCCTGATCAGTCGAGGCCGTTGACCGTGCTGCGCCGCTCGATCAGGACGGTGTCGCGCCACTGCCCGGCGTGCGGACCGAGCCTCGATCGAGCGATCCGCTCGCGTCGCCCGACGATGTGGAAGCCCGCACGTTGGTGCAGGCGCAGGCTCGCGACGTTCTCGGGGAAGACGCTCGATTGGATCATCCAGATCCCCGCGGCATCCGCAGCCGTCACGAAGGCGTCCAGCAGTGCGTGCCCGACGCCGTGCCCTCGCGCGTGCGTTCCCACATAGACCGAGTGCTCGACGACGCCCCGATACACCGCTCGAGACGAGACGGCGGATGCCGCGACCCAGCCCTGCACCTCACCGCCGGCATCGGTGGCGACCAGCCGTGGTGCGGGCAGCTTGCCCGCATCGAAGGTCTCCCACGTCGGCGTCTCGATCTCGAACGTGGCTTCGCCCTCGGCGATGCCCGCGGCGAAGATCTGCTCGACGACGGGCCAGTCCGCGGCATCCATCCCTCTGATCTGCGTCATCAGCAGCAGCCGCCCGCGCTGCCTAGGTCGGTGGAGCAGACACCGGTCGCAGGCAGCACCAGCTCGACGTTCGCGGCCCCCGCGGTGTCGCCCGCCAGCCACGCGGTCACCGAGCGCACCTGCTCGTAGCCGGTGGCGAGGAGGAAGGTCGGAGCCCGCCCGTACGACTTCATGCCGACGATGAAGAAGCCCTTCTCGGGATGGGTGAGCTCGCGGAAGCCGTGCGGCTCGACCGTGCCGCAGGAGTGCACGTTCGGGTCGATGAGGGGCGCCAGGCGTTTCGGAGCCTCGACGATGTCGTCGAGCTCGAGCCGGATCTCGCGCAGGATGCCGAGGTCGGGGCGGAACCCGGTCGCGTTCACGACGATCTCCGTGGTGTGGGTGGCGACCTCGCCGCGTCGATGCCCGATCAGTTCTACAG
>NZ_JBFUFC010000127.1:0-10997 GCF_056403635.1 Microbacterium sp. P2_F9
ACGTGCTCGTGCTGAGCGGCGACGTGCCCCTCCTCGAGGGCGACACCCTGGCCGGTCTCGTGGCGGCCCACCGCGCCGGCGCGGCCGCGGCCACCGTGCTCAGCGCCGATGTCGCCGACGCCACCGGCTACGGCCGCGTCATCCGCGACGCCGACGGCGCGGTGCAGCGCATCGTGGAGCAGAAGGATGCGACGGCGGACGAGGCATCCGTCTCCGAGATCAATGCGGGGGTTTACGTCTTCCAGGCGCCCGCGCTGCGCACGCACATCGCGCTCGTGGGCACGGCCAACGCGCAAGGGGAGCGGTACCTCACCGACGTCGTGGCGCTCCTGCGCGACGCGCGGCTGACCGTGGCGGCGTCGAGTGCTCCGGATGCCGCGACCGCCCTGGGCGTCAACGACCGGGTGCAGCTGGCCGAGGCCGCCCGCCTGCTGAATGCCCGCACCGTGCGGCGGTGGCAGCTCGCGGGAGCGACGATCCTCGATCCTGCGACGACCTGGATCGATGTGACCGCCACGCTCGCGCCCGACGTCACCGTGCTGCCCAACACGCACATCCTGCGCGCCACCGTCGTGGAAACCGGCGCCACCGTCGGACCGGACACGAGCCTCGTCGACTGCGAGGTGGGGGAGGACGCCACCGTCACCCGCACCGATGCGACCCTCGCCGTCATCGGCGCCGGCGCCAGCGTGGGCCCGTTCGCCTACCTCCGCCCAGGCACGGTGCTGGGGGTGAACGGCAAGATCGGCACATTCGTCGAGACGAAGAACTCGACGATCGGGGCACGCAGCAAGGTGCCGCACCTTTCGTACATCGGCGACACCACCATCGGCATCGGGGTCAACCTCGGCGCCGGCGCCATCACCGCGAACTACGACGATCTCACCAAGCACCGCACCGAGATCGGCGATGAGGTGCATGCCGGGTCGCACAACGTCTTCATCGCTCCCGTTAGGATCGGAGATGGCGCGAAAACCGGGGCCGGGGCGATCATCCGCAAGGATGTTCCTGCCGGCGCACTGGCGTACAGCGTCGCTCCTCAGCGCAATGTCGAGGGGTGGGTCGAGACCAGAAGACCGGGGACCGGCGCGGCCGAGGTCGCTGCCCGGGCTCGGTCCGCACAGAAGGCGGACGATGGCGCGCAAGAACAAGACGGTTGATCTGGACCGCGAGCACGACATCGCCCCCGGGCTGGTGGCCAAGACCAAGAAGCGTCTCGTCGTCGCCGAAGGCCGCTCGCACCCCACTCTCGCTGCGGATGTCGCGTCGTCGCTCGGCACGCAGCTCGTGCCGACCGAGTACCGCACCTTCGCCTCCGGAGAGATCCTGACCCGGTTCGAGGTGTCGATCCGCGGGTGCGACTTCTTCCTCATCCAGAGCTTCGGCCCGCCGGTGAACGAGTGGCTCATGGAGACGCTCATCATGCTGGACGCAGCCAAGCGCGCGTCGGCGAAGCGGATCACCGTGGTCGCCCCGTACTACCCGTACTCCCGCCAGGACAAGAAGAGCCGCGGCCGTGAGCCGATCAGCGCACGACTCGTCGCGGACCTGCTCAAGACCGCCGGCGCGGACCGGGTGATGAGTGTCGACCTCCACGCGGCCCAGATCCAGGGCTTCTTCGACGGTCCGGTGGATCACCTGTTCGCCAAGCCGGTGCTGCTGGAGTACTTCGAGCGGACGCTCAGCGCGGAGGACCGCGCCAAGCTCACGGTGGTCTCGCCCGACACCGGTCGCGTGCGCGTCGCCGACACCTGGTCGGACAGCCTCGGTGCGCCCCTTGCCATCATCCACAAGCGCCGCGATCCGAATGTCGCGAACCAGGTCACGGTCAACGAGATCGTCGGTCAGGTCGATGGCCGGGTGTGCCTGCTGGTGGACGACATGATCGACACCGGCGGCACGATTGTGAAGGCCGCCGAAGCGCTCAAGGCCAGCGGCGCAGAACGAGTGATCGTCGCGGCCACCCACGCGATCTTCTCGCACCCCGCCGTCGAGCGACTGCAGAGCGAGGCGATCGACGAAGTGGTCGTGACCGACACCGTCCCGATCCCCGAAGTCAAGCGCTTCCCGACCCTGACGATCCTCCCGATCGCGCCGCTGCTGGCGCGTGCGATCCGCGAAGTCTTCGAGGACGGCTCGGTCACCAGCATGTTCGACGGCGCCGCCTGACCCCACCGGAATCGCTGTGGCATAGCCTGACAGTGCACCCGCCGGACGGTGCACGAAGGGGTTCCGATGCCGACACCGCAGACCGAAGCCGAACTCGTCGTCGCTCGGCCGTTCGCGCTCGAGATCGATGAAGTCGTCGAGTCGCTCGCGGCTGACCGTGGCGGTCTGACGACCGCGGACGCGGCCAACCGGCTCACGCTGATCGGCCGCAACGAGCTTCCCGCGCCGAAGCAGAAGCCCGCCATCCTGCGGTTCCTCGCGCACTTCAACGACACCCTCATCTACATCCTGCTGGCCGCCGCGGTCATCAAGGCGCTGATGGGGGACTGGCTCGACTTCTGGGTCATCATGGCCGTCGCGATCATCAACTCCGCCATCGGCTTCATCCAGGAGGGTCGCGCAGAGAAGGCGCTGGCGGGCATCCGCGGCATGCTCTCGGCGGAGGCGAGCGCGCGGCGCGACGGGGGATGGGTCACCGTCCCGGCGGCGGAACTCGTGCCCGGCGACGTGGTCCGGCTGATGCCCGGCGACAAGGTCCCCGCCGATGTCCGGCTGCTGGAGGCGTTCCAGCTCCGCGTCGACGAATCGGCGCTCACCGGCGAGTCGGTGCCCTCGTCGAAGACCACCGAGCCGGCTCCGGTCGACGCCGGGGTGGGCGACCGCACATCGATGGCCTTCTCCGGCACGATCGTCTCGGCCGGGCAGGGGCGTGGCCTGGTCACCGGCACCGGCGTCGGCACCGAGATCGGCAAGATCCAGAGCCTCTCCGACGAGGCGGGGTCGCTCCAGACGCCGCTCACCCGGCAGCTCGACGACTTCGGGCGCATCCTGACGATCGTCATCCTGGCGATGGCGGCCTTCATGCTGCTGATCGGCAAGTTCCTGCACCAGATGCCCTTCGACGACCTGATCTCCGCCACGATCGGCTTCGCGGTCGCGGCGATCCCCGAGGGCCTGCCGGCGCTCGTGACGATCACGCTCGCGCTCGGCGTGCAGCAGATGGCCCGCCAGAACGCCATCACGCGCAAACTCCCCGCCGTCGAGACGCTCGGGTCGGTGACGACCGTCTGCTCCGACAAGACGGGCACGCTCACCAAGAACGAGATGACGGTGCGGCGCATCGTGACGCCGGTCGCGACGTACGACGTCACCGGGCTCGGCTATCAGCCCGACGGCGCGATCCAGCCGCTGGACGGCGCGGTCGCGGGCGGCGACCTCTCGGCGATCCTCGCGGTCGCGACGCTCTGCAACGACGCGCACATCGTGCCCGACCCAGCGACCGGCTCAGGAACCACCGGTTGGGCGCTCGTCGGCGAGCCCACCGAGGGTGCGCTCAAGGTGGTCGCGATGAAGGGCGGCGTCGACGGCGCCGGGAGCGGCCGGCTCGCCGTGCTGCCCTTCGATTCGGCGAACAAGTTCATGGCGACGCTCAACGGCGGCGCCGAGGGTTCCAGGGCGATCCTCGTCAAGGGCGCACCCGACCGGCTGCTGGAGCGCTCGATCGCGCAGCGCGGTGCGAGCGGTCCAGAGCCGCTCGACGTCGCCCGGTGGGATGGCGTCATCGACGAGCTCAGCGCGCAGGGACTGCGGGTGCTGGCGGCCGCCCGCCGCGCGGTCGGGGCGACGGTGGACGGCGTGACGGCGGACGACCTCCGGGACCTCGAGTTCCTGGGAGTCTGGGGCATCGTCGATCCGCCCCGGCCCGAGGCCATCGCCGCGATCGCGGACTGCCACGCCGCGGGGATCAGCGTCAAGATGATCACCGGCGACCACGCCGGCACGGCCCTCGCGATCGGTCGCGAGATGGGACTCGTGAGCGGCGATCACGTGCGCGTCCTCACCGGCCCGGAGCTCGAGGCGCTCAGCCAGGAGCAGCTCAAGGAGGTCGTGCGCGACGTCGACGTGTACGCGCGCACGAGCCCGGAGCACAAGATCCGCATCGTCCGGGCGCTGCAGTCCCACGACGAAGTCGTCGCCATGACCGGCGACGGCGTCAACGACGCACCCGCCCTCACGCGCGCCAACGTCGGCATCGCGATGGGCATCAAGGGCACTGAGGCCACGAAGGAGGCCGCCGAGGTCGTCCTCGCCGACGACAACTTCGCCACGATCCGCAGCGCGATCGCGGAGGGGCGCCGGATCTACGACAACCTGCGCAAGTCGGTCATCTTCCTGCTGCCGACGAACGGGGCTCAGTCCCTCGTCATCCTCATCGCCGTCCTGTTCGGGCTGACCCTGCCGCTCACCTCGGTGCAGGTGCTGTGGGTCAACATGGTGACCGCCATCACCCTGTCCCTCGCGCTGGCCTACGAACCCGCGGAGCGCGGCATCATGTCCCGGCCGCCCCGCAAGTCCGGCGGCTCCATCATCGATGGCCGCGAACTGGCGTTCGTGCTGCTCGTCTCGTTCGTCATCGGCGGTGCCGCGATGGGCGTGTTCTACTCGGTCGCCGCGACCGGCGTCGACGTGAACTATGCGCGGACCGAAGCCGTGCTGATGCTCGCACTCGGCCAGATGGCGTACCTGCTGAACTGCCGCTTCATGTCCCGTTCGTCCATCACGCTCGAGGTGCTCCGCGGCAACCGGACGGTCTGGCTGTCCGCGGGCGCGCTGCTCGTGCTGCAGGCGCTGTTCACCTACGTCCCGGTGATGAACACGCTGTTCGAGTCGCAGCCGCTCGCCCTCATCTCGTGGGTGCTCCCACTCGTCCTGTCCGTCGTCATCTTCTTCGTCGTCGAAGGGCTCAAGGCGCTCTTCCGGCGGTGACGCTCATAACCGATTCATAGGCGGAACCGGCCGATCCGGCTTCCCGCGCCCTCTAGCGTGGAGTGAGCACCTGCACCCCCCTGTACCGAGGAGAGCCCAGATGAACCCGCGCACCGTCGCCACCCGAGCCACGATCACCGCCGGAGCGGGGATCATCGGGCTGCTGTCGCTCGCCGGCTGCGCCGCCGATGCCCCCTCGACTGGGGACGCGGCACAGGGCGGCTCGGACACCTCGGCGCCGGCCTACGAGGACGGCACCTACACGGCTGATGGCACCTACTCGACGCCGGAATCGGTGGAGACCATCACGGTCACCGTGACGCTGGAGAGCGACATCATCACCGCGGTCGAGGTGACAGGCAATCCCTCCAAGCCGGAGTCGAAGGTCTACCAGGGCAAGTTCATCGGCGGCATCTCCGAGGAGGTCGTCGGGAAGGACATCGACGAGATCTCGGTGAGCCGCGTGGCCGGCTCCTCGCTCACGAGCAGCGGGTTCAACGCCGCGATCGAGACGATCAAGGACGACGCGGCGGGTTGACCGTGCCCGGTGCCGATGACCGTGCGCGGTGGCGTTTCGACGCGATCGGCACGGTGTGGGAGATCGAGACGGATGCCGCGCTCGGCGCCGGATTCCGCACCGAAGTCACCCGCCTCATCGTGGGCTTCGACGCGGAGTGGTCACGCTTCCGCGATGACTCGGTCGTCTCCCGGCTCGCGCGGCACGGCGGTGAGGTGCCCGCGCCGGCGGACGCCGCGATCATGCTCGAAACGTTTGCCGACCTCTCCCGCGCCACCGACGGTGCGGTCAACCCGCTCATCGGCGCCGCGCTCGAGCACCGCGGCTACGACCGCCGCTACTCCTTCGTCGATCGCGGCCCGCAGGCTGCGCCGGGCCAGTGGCAGCGGCTGCTGACCTGGACCGCTGACCGCCTGACGCTGTCCGAACCCGCCCTCATCGACGTCGGGGCGCTCGGCAAGGGCCGCCTCGTCGATCTCGTCATGGCCGCGGTCTCCGCCGTGACCGACGGCACCGTGACCGTCGACGCCGGCGGCGACCTCGCCGTCCGCGGAGCCGCACAGCGCATCGGGCTCGAGCATCCGTACGATCCGCGCCGCGCGATCGGCGTCATCGAGGTGACGGATGCCGCGCTCTGCGCGTCGGCGACCAACCGGCGTGCGTGGGGCGAGGGCCTGCATCACGTGCTGGACGCGCGCACCGGCGTTCCGGTGCGGACGATCGCCGCGACCTGGGCGGTCGCCGCCACGGCGATGCACGCCGACGCGATCGCAACAGCGCTGTTCTTCGAGGGCGGACCGGCGCTCGCCCACGCGTGGGGCGTGGAGTGGGTGCGGATGACAACGGACGGCCGCGTCGAGTGGTCGCCCGGGAGTACGGCAGAGTTGTTCGGGTGACCAGCTCTCTCACTGCCGCGTCCGCGCGCGGCCTCGACCTGCTCGGCCGGCTGTYGATGTACCGCCTCGTGGTGCTCTCCCTGGCGGGGCTCGCCGTGTTCGCGTTCGCGAGCTCGTTCTTCGGGCTGGTCGCACCCACGTGGCTCGAGCTCGTGGTCACGCTCGCGGTGCTGACGGGGGTGTGCATCGCGGTGGATGCCGCGGCCCAGGCGATGCTGAAGCTGCCATGGCGGCTGGAGTCCTCGCTCATCACCGCGCACATTCTGCTGTTCGTGCTGCGCCCCACCCTCGACCCGGCGGCCCTCGCGGGGATCGTGCTCGCCGCGGGCGCGGCATCCCTCTCCAAGTACGTCCTCGCGTGGCAGGGGCGGCACATCTTCAACCCTGCCGCCGTCGGCGCGACCGTGCTCACCGTCGTGGCGATCTGGGTGCCCGCGCTCGGGACGTCGTCGTGGTGGGTCGGCACGCCGGTCATGGCGGGACCCGTGATCGTGCTGGGATTCCTCGTGCTGTGGCGCACCGAGAAGCTCCGGGTCATCGGCGTGTTCCTGGTCGTCGCGGTCGCGGTCGCCCTGATCCGCACGTCGGCGCAGTATCAGGCTGCCGGGGTCGGGATCGAGACCCTCACGCTGTTCTGGCAGATCCTGTGGTCGTCGCCGTTCCTGTTCCTCGGCGCGTTCATGCTCTCCGAGCCGCTTACCCTCCCGCCGCGGCGCTGGCAGCAGTTCATCGTCGCGGGCGTCGTCGGGTTCTTCGCGGGCTGGCCGATCGACCTCGGGCCGATCAGTCTCGGGCAGGAGCGGGCGCTGCTGATCGGCAACGCCGTGGCGTTCGCGCTGTCGCTGCGGATCGCGGTGAAGCTCACGCTGCAGGACCGCACCGCGCTGACGCCCACCGTGCGCCAGCTCACCTTCCGCACCCGCCGGAAGCTCTCCTTCGTCCCCGGTCAGTACCTCGAGCTCGAGCTCCCGCATCACCACCCGGATGCGCGCGGCACCCGCCGCGAGTTCAGCATCGCCTCGGCGCCCGAGGACCTCCCGCTCGTCACGGTCGCCTTCCGCGAATCGGCCGGGTCGGCGACGAAGCCGCTCAGCTCGTTCAAGCGCGCGCTGGCGGAGGTCACCGCCGGCACGGACCTCGGTGTCACCGGGGTGTGGGGCGACTTCCTCCTCCCCGCCAAGACGACGAACCCCATCCTCATGGTCGCCGCCGGCATCGGGGTCACCCCGTTCGTGTCGCAGCTGCGCCACCTGCGCCTCACGGGGGAGGACCGCGACATCGTGCTGGTCTACGTCGCGTCGGATGCCTCGGAACTGGCGTTCCGCGATGAGATCGAGGCATCCGGAGTCCCGGTGATCGTCTTCACGCGGGATCAGCCCGCCGACCTGCCCCGGCACTGGCTGTGGGCGCGCGGAGTGCGACTCGATGCGGAGGGCCTGCTACGGGTCGTGCCGGACATCGCCGCCCGCCACGCCTACATCTCGGGCCCGTCCGGGCTCATCGCGGAGCTCGCCCCCGCGCTCGAAAAGGCACGGTCGATCACGACCGACGCCTTCTCGGGCTACTGAACCGGCGCTGCCGGAGGGTCCGCCGGGCGGGCGGGGAGGCGCACTTCGAAGACCGTGTCGCCTGGCTCGCTGCTCACCGAGATCGACCCGGAGTGCGCGTCCACGATGGCCCGGGCGATCGAGAGACCGAGACCGGTGCCGCCGGTCTTGCGGGCACGTGAGCGGTCGGCCCGCGAGAAGCGCTCGAACAGCTCGTCGCGCACGGCCGGATCGATGCCGGGGCCGTCGTCGCGCACGCGCAGGAGGGCATCGGTCCCGTCGCGCTCGACGCTCACGGTGACCGTGGTGCCGGCCGGCGTGTGGGTGGACGCGTTGGCCAGGAGGTTCGCGGCCACCTGATGCAGCCGGCCCGCGTCGCCCGCGATGACGACGGGCACTTCGCCGACGTCGAGCACCCAGGCGTGGTCGGGGCCGGCCGGCTGGGCGTCGCCCACCGCCTCGATCGCCAGGCGGGTGAGATCCACGGTGCCGTACACGAGCTCCTGCCCTTCGTCCAGGCGGGCGAGCAGCAGCAGGTCTTCGACCAGCGTCGTCATGCGCAGCGACTGCGCCTGGATGCGCTCCAGCGACTGCTCGGTCGGATCCTCGGCGACAGGGGCCGCGTCATCCGAGATGCCCTCCGCGTCGCGGGCCATCCGCAGGCCGCGCAGCGACAGCTCCGAGTAACCGCGGATCGAGGCGAGAGGCGTGCGCAGCTCATGGCTGGCGTCGGCGACGAACCGCCGCATCCGCTCCTCGT
Source organism: Microbacterium sp. P2_F9 (assembly GCF_056403635.1). Classification (NCBI taxonomy): domain Bacteria; kingdom Bacillati; phylum Actinomycetota; class Actinomycetes; order Micrococcales; family Microbacteriaceae; genus Microbacterium; species Microbacterium sp. P2_F9. The sequence goes on from NZ_JBFUFC010000127.1 coordinate 8,656, forward strand.
TGTGCTGGCGGGCATCCAGTGACGCGTCCACATGGTCGAGCAGGGTGTTGAGGGCATGGCCGACCCGCCCGATCTCCGTGCGGGGGTCGGCCTCGGCATCCGGAACGCGCTCGGTGATCGAGACCGCACCGGCGGCCATCGGCACGTTCGCGACCCTCGTCGCCGTCTCTGCGACCGCGCGCAGCGGCCGCAGCCCGGCGCGGACGATGAGGGCGATCGCGATCGCGAGCACCAGCAGGCCGACGGCCGAGATCCCGAGCACCGCCGCGAAGATCTTCGCGATCGTGGACTGGACCTCGCTGAGCGGCATGCCGACGATCGCGACGTAATTCTGCAGCTGGTACGCGTAGACCCGGTACTCGCCGATGCCGTCGACCGAGATCGAGCTGGAGCCCGGGTGCGTCACGTCACCCACCACGTCGGAGACCTGCTCCGCGGTGAGCTCCTCGACGGTGCCGTCCGAGCCGACCACCGCGCCGTTGGTGAGGCCGCTGCCTGAACTCAGGACGAGCATGACGCCGGGCTCCTGGCGCCCCGCGCTGAGCACGTCGTATGCCGTGACCGTGCGGCCCGCGGTCGACGGGTGTCCCTGCAGGCTCAGCAGCACCTGAGCGGTCTCCTGGGCCCGCTCGCTGACCTTGGCGGTGAGGTTGTCCTGCAGGATCTGCCCGAGGAAGGCGCTGATCGCGACGGCGATGCCGACGACGATGAGCGCCACGATGCCGATGATCGTGACCATCAACCGCGCCTGCAGGCTCCACGCCCGGCGCGTTGCGGTGCTCATGGTGCCGTCGCTCACTGGGGTGTTTTGATCATGTAGCCGACGCCGCGCACGGTGTGGATGAGCGGTTCGCGACCCTGGTCGATCTTCTTGCGGAGGTACGAGATGTACAGCTCGACGACGCTGGAGCGCCCGCCGAAGTCGTAGTTCCACACGCGGTCGAGGATCTGGGTCTTCGAGACCACGCGGCGCTGGTTGCGCATGAGGTAGCGCAGCAGCTCGAACTCGGTCGCGGTGAGTTCGATCTGGTCGCCGGCGCGCTCGACCTCGTGGCTGTCCTCGTTGAGCGAGAGGTCGCCGACGCGCAGGATCGGCTCGGCCTCGGCAGCCATCGCGGTGCCGGCCCGGCGCATCAGCCCGCGGAGGCGAGCGACCACCTCTTCGAGGCTGAACGGCTTGGTCACGTAGTCGTCGCCGCCGGCGGTGAGGCCGGCGACACGGTCGCCCACGGAGTCCTTCGCGGTCAGGAACAGTACCGGCACGTCGTTGCCGGACTGGCGGAGCCGGTGCAGCACGGCCATGCCGTCGAGGTCGGGCATCATGATGTCGAGCACCATGACGTCCGGATCGAAGTCGCGCGCCGACTGCAGCGCCTKGAATCCGGATGCCGCGGCCCGGACATCCCAGCCCTCCATGCGGAGCGCCATCGAGAGCAGATCGGTGAGCATCTGCTCGTCGTCGACGACGAGCACACGCAGCGGCGAGCCGTCCGGACGGGTCAAGGCGTGGGTGGGGGAAGTCACGGTCATGACCTCATCTTGGACCCGTTCCTATGGACTTGCTATGGAGCGCGCTATGCGTCATCTGTGAATCGTCAGACGGATGCCTCGTGCCTCATCGCCCATTCATAGGCGGCCCTGAAGATGCGCATCGAACCGCTTCCTAGCCTCGTCGACGACGGCAGGCCCACCGCCCGCCGGAAGGAGATCCATGTACTGGACGTATCTGCGGCGCGAACTCGTCGGCCGCAAGAAGCAGACGATCATCGTCGCGGCGGGACTCGCCATCGCGATCGCCCTCGTCATCATCGTCAACGCCCTGTCGGCCGGAGTGCGCGACGCGCAGGCACAGGCGCTCGAGTCGGTCTACGGAGTCGGCACCGACCTCACCGTGACCGGCGCGATGGCCGAGCCCGGTGCCGACGGCGGAGGCAGGCAGTTCGACTTCGGCGAGGACGGCGGCGAGACCGCGGACGACGGCACGACCTCGCTCAGCCAGTCCCGCCTCTTCGCCGACCGCATGCGCGGCACCCTCGACGCCTCGACCGTCGACACGGTGGCCGGTGTGGACGGCGTGGCCGCGGCATCCGGCGCTCTCAGTCTGACGAACACGACCTTCTCGGGCGAGCTCCCGCAGCGGCCCACCGATAGCACCGACGGTCAGCCCACTCAGGGCGATCGGGGCGCGCAAGGCGGTCCGCAGGGCGGCTTCGGCGGCGGCTCGTTCGACGTCGACGCGTTCACCGTGCTCGGCATCGATCCGTCCGCCTCCGCCGTGGGACCCCTGTCGGCGGTCACCGTGAGCGATGGCCGCACGCTGACCTCCGACGACGCCGGAGCGG
>NZ_JBFUFC010000128.1:0-10978 GCF_056403635.1 Microbacterium sp. P2_F9
GCACCCGCGACGGCGTGGTCAAGCGCATCGTGCCGTCGGCGCTCGCGGTGCGGCCTGAGCTGGAGATCATCGGACTCAAAGCCGGCGATGCGCTCGTGGGCGCGGCATCCGCTCCGGACGGCTCTGAGCTCGTCTTCGTGACCAGCGACGCCCAGCTGCTGCGCTTCCCGGCCGCTGCCGTGCGCCCGCAAGGCGCGCCGGCGGGCGGGATGGCGGGCGTCAACCTGTCGGCGGGCGCGACGGTCATCCACTTCGCGGTGACCGAGGGCGAGGATCTCGTGGCCGTCACCATCTCCGGCGCCGACGGCGYGCTGCCTGGAACGGATGCCGGACGCGTCAAGGTATCGCGGTTCGAGGAGTTCCCGGCCAAGGGCCGCGCCACGGGCGGMGTGCGCGCGCACACCTTCCTGCGCGGCGAGAGCCGCCTCACCCTGGCCTGGGTCGGCCGAGCTCCCGCGCTCGCGGTCGGACCGGACGGCTCGACGCGCACGCTGCCGGCCGCGACGGCGAAACGGGATGCGTCGGGGCAGCTCCTCGACGCGGTCATCGGCTCAATCGGCCGCCCGCTCGCCTGACCGGCCGCGGCAGCCCCGCGGGCGGGGTGCTACGCGTCGATGGCTTCCCGCGAGAGGCGGTGCGAGGACTCGACGATGAACTCGCGGCGCGGCGCGACCTCGTTGCCCATCAGGAGCTCGAAGACGCGGCCGGCGCCCTCGGCATCCTCGAGGCGCACTCGGCGCAGCAGCCGACCGCCCCGGTCCATCGTGGTCGTCGCGAGCTGATCCGCGTCCATCTCGCCCAGGCCCTTGTATCGCTGCACGGGCTCGTGCCAGCGCCGGCCGGACTTGGTGACCTTCGCGAGGAGCGTATGCAGCTCGGGTTCGCTGTAGGTGTAGATCGTCTCGTTCGGCTTGGTGCCGAGGTTCATGACGATCACCCGGTGCAGCGGCGGAACGGCGGCGAACACGCGGCCCGCCTCGACGAGCGGCCGCATGTAGCGGAAGAAGAGGGTCAGCAGCAGCGTGCGGATGTGGGCGCCGTCGACGTCGGCATCGCTCATCAGGATCACCTTGCCGTAGCGCGCCGCGTCGAGATCGAACGAGCGGCCGGAGCCGGCACCGATCACCTGGATGATCGACGCGCACTCGGCGTTGGAGAGCATGTCGCTCACCGACGCCTTCTGCACGTTCAGGATCTTGCCGCGGATCGGCAGCAGCGCCTGGAACTCGCTGTTGCGCGCGAGCTTCGCGGTGCCGAGAGCCGAGTCGCCCTCGACGATGAAGAGCTCGGAGTGCGCGACATCCGATGATCGGCAGTCCACGAGCTTCGCGGGAAGCGACGAGGACTCCAGCGCGTTCTTGCGCCGCTGGGTCTCTTTATGCGTACGCGCGGAGATGCGCGCCTTCATCTCGGCCACGACCTTGTCGAGCAGCAGGGCGGTCTGGTTCTTGTCGTCGCGCTTGGGCGAGGTGAAGCGCGCCGTGAGCTCCTTCGTGAGCACGTTGTTCACGATCTGGCGCACCGCCGGGGTGCCGAGCACTTCCTTGGTCTGGCCCTCGAACTGCGGCTCGGGCACGCGCACCGTGAGCACGGCGGTCATGCCGGCGAGGATGTCGTCCTTCTCGAGCTTGTCGTTGCCGACCTTCAGGCGGCGCGCATTCTGGTCGACCTGGGCGCGCAGCACCTTCATGAGGCCCTGCTCGAAGCCCTGCTGGTGTGTGCCGCCCTTGGGCGTCGCGATGATGTTGACGAACGAGCGCGAGACGGTGTCATAGCCGGTTCCCCAGCGCAGGGCGATGTCGACCTGGCATTCGCGCTCGACCTCGGTCGGCACCATCGCACCGGTCGGCTGCAGCACCGGGACCGTCTCCGTGAAGGTGCCGGAGCCGGTGAGTCGCCAGGTGTCGGTGACCGCGGAGTCGGGGGCCAGGAACTCGACGAACTCCGAGATGCCGCCGTCGAACCGGTAGCTCGTGTCGAGCGGTTCGCCGCTCTCGGACGCTGCGGTCCCTGAGCCTGTCGAAGGGCGTTCGTCGCGGACGACGAGCTCGAGTCCGGGCACGAGGAAGGCGGTCTGCCGCGCGCGCTGCGCCAGCTCGTCGACGTTGAAGGCGGCATCCTTCGTGAAGATCTGCCGGTCCGCCCAGTAGCGGATGCGCGTGCCCGTGACGCCCTTCGCGGCCCGCCCGGTGACGCGCAGCTCGGATTTCGTCTCGAACGGCGTGAAGGTGGAGTCGGGCGATCCGTTCGAGAACACACCGGGCTCGCCGCGGTGGAACGACATCGACCAGGTCTTGCCGTTGCGGTCGACCTCGACGTCGAGTCGCTCGGAGAGCGCGTTCACGACGGATGCCCCGACCCCGTGCAGGCCGCCGGAGGCCGCGTACGACCCCCCGCCGAACTTGCCGCCGGCGTGCAGCTTGGTGAAGACGACCTCGACGCCGGACAGACCGGTGCGCGGCTCGATGTCGACGGGGATGCCGCGGGCCTTGTCGCGCACCTCGACGCTGCCGTCGGTGTGCAGGATGACATCGATCCGGGAGCCGTGGCCCCCGAGCGCCTCATCGACGGAGTTGTCGATGATCTCCCACAGACAGTGCATCAGGCCGCGGGAGTCGGTGGAGCCGATGTACATGCCCGGGCGCTTGCGGACCGCCTCCAGGCCTTCCAGCACCTGCAGATGATGAGCGGAGTACTCGGCGGTCACAATCCTCAAGCGTATCCGGGGGTCAGGACAGCGCACGGTGGACACGCGTTCGCGCGGCTCACGGTACGCGCACAGCGAAATGTCACCCGTTCGCGGCATTCTCGAAACATGGGCATGGTTGTATCTAGTACACGCAACGGAGTTCTATCTTGACGAGAGTTCTGCACAACCGAGGGGGCACAGAGATGAACACGCTATCCACACCGACAGAGCCGGGTGTCGTCCTCGAGCACCGTCTGAGCGCTGCCGATCGCTGTGACTCCTGTGGCGCCCAGGCTTACATCGCCGCTGAGGTGAACGGCAGCGAGCTGCTGTTCTGCGCTCACCACGGTCGCAAGTACGAAGAGAAGCTCCGCTCGATCGCGACCAGCTGGCACGACGAGACCGCTCGCCTGCTCGAATCGGCCTGATCCGACGTCAGCGGTAGTTCCGAGGCACCAGCGGCGAGATTCGCAGCGCGATCTCCTCGCCGATGGTGCCGATCGTCTCGGCGAGGTCCGTCGACGACATCGCCCCTGAGTCGGCGTCGCCGTACACCGTGACGAGGTCGCCCACGCGGGCCGCCTCCCATTCGCCGATCGTGCTCGCATAGAGACCGACGTCCACGAGTGGGCGTTGTCCCTGCGGAGTCGAGACCATGACCAGTCCGGCCAGCGGCGAGGGCAGTCCGTCGAGCGATCCGATGCCGATCGTCGCTGTGCCGTCGCCAACCGCGACCACCCCCGTCTCGAGGCGGCCGATCGGCCGGATGCCCAGGTCCGCATCGGTCGGGCCGTCCGCGGGACGGATGCCGTAGGCGAACGCTCCGACGCGGACGAGGTCGCAGCGGAACTCAGGTCGGGCGAAGGCAGCGGCGCTGGCCGCCAGGTGCCGCTGCGCGGGACGGAGCCCTGCCGCGTGCGCGGCATCGCACGCCGCATCGAACACCGTACGGGCGGCATCATCGTCCTCGTCGGACGCCTCCGCGATGTGGCTCCACACCCCGACGACTTCGATCGATCCCGCCTGCTCGAGCTCGCGTGCGCGGGCCACGAACGCCGGCCACTCCTCGGGTCGCACGCCGTTGCGGTGCAGCCCGGAGTCGATCTTCAGGTGCACGCGCGCGGTGGCCGAGGCATCCGTCGCCGCTCCTGCCACGTCCTCGAGGAGCGTGGCATCGCCGATACCGACGTCGAGCCGAGCCGCGACCGCCGATGCGGCCTCCTCGGGCGTGCCGATCACCCACACGAAGATCCGGGCGTCCGGCCCGAGCTCCTCGCGCACCGCGCGGCCCGTGCTCACATCGAAGGCGCCGAACCAGCGGACGCCGTCCCGCCAGGCGCGCTGGACGATCGGCACGAGGCCGTGCGCGTACGCATCGTCCTTCACGACGAGCATGTGGGTCGCCGGAGCGACGCGCTCGGCGATGGTCCGCAGGTTGGCCGAGAACGCATCGAGGTCGATGGCGAGGACGCTCACTCGACCCACTCCCGGACGGAGCGCTGTCCGACCACCGTGACGAGTTCCGCTGCGCTCAGGCCGGTCGCGGTCACCCAGTCGGCGATTCCCGGCTCGCCCGCTTCGTGGTCGCCGAGGAACACCGCCTCGGCGCCCCGCGCGATGTCCGCAGCGGCGATATCGACGACGCAGACATCCATCGCCACCCTTCCCACGATGGGGTGCCGCACTCCGCCGATCGCGACCGAGGCCAGACCCCCGAGACTRCGGGAGATGCCCTGGGCGTAGCCGCCCGTGACGAGCGCGATGCGGGTGTCCGCCCCCGCGCGGTGCAGGTAGCCGTAGGAGACGCCCTCGCCGCGCAGGAGCGGCTTCGTAGAGAGAACCCTTCCGGAGAGACGCAAGGCGGGCCGCGAGCCGGCAGCGCCGCCGGGCAGGCCGAACACGGTGAGCGGGTCGACGTTCGGTTCACCGGAGACGGTGAGCCCGGTGCAGCCGGCTTCGATCAACGCCGCGATCGCGGACGAGTCCACCACCACCTCGCGGACGCCGGCGGCCTGCAGCGCGGCGATGATCTCCGCCGCACCATGACCCCAGGCATCCGCTCGTGCGTCCCCCAGGAGCGGACCGGGGCCGGTGTGCCCGGCGATCGCCAGGGCGATGTTGGCCGCGACAGCGCCGCGCGACACCCGTGCGGCGGGGGCACTGCGTCGCCCAGGCGCCGCCGGGGCAGCCGTCTCGGGGTTCGCCGCAGTCACGCCATCTAGACTATCCGGGACCCCGTTCCCCACCCCGGAGCATGCATGCCTTCTCAGGGCCTCGGCCTCGCGCCCCGCCTTCGCTATCTCGCCGGACGCGCCCGTCGCATCGATGTCGGCTCCGTGTTCGAGCGCGCCAAGGAGGCATCGGTCGAGCACGGCAAGTGGACGCCGGCGATCGTCGTCGACATGCTCTGGCAGGCCGGCCTGCGCAACGTCGGGTTCCAGGACTACATCGACTACGACTTCGCGATCCTGCGCCGTGCCGAGCGCGCGACGTACATGACCCACCCGGTGTCGAACCAGCTGTCGCAGAAGTACGACGATCCTGCGTTCCGCGGACTCTTCCAGGACAAGGTCGAGTTCGACCGGGTGTTCTCCGACTACCTGCGGCGCGAGTGGATGGTCGTCGAGGACGGCAATGCCGACGCCGTGCGCGCGTTCGCGCAGCGTCAGGGAACCATCGTCACCAAAGAGCCCGTCGGGCAGGCGGGCACCGGCGTGCACCGCTACCACGCGGCGGACATCGAGGACTGGGATGACTTCCACCGCGGCCTGCTCGCGCGCGGCGAGCTGCTCATCGAAGAGGTCATCGTCCAGCACGCCGACCTCGCGGCCGTGTGCCCCGGGACCGTGAACACCACCCGCGTGACGGCCTTCTTCGACGGCGAGAAGACGCACATCCTCGCCGTCGCGCAGAAGTTCGGTCGCGGCGCGGTGAGCGACCAGATGACCTACGGCGGCTTCTACACGATGCTCGACGACGACGGGCACTCCGTCGGGGCTGGGTACGACTCGCACGGGCACATCCACGAGTTCCACCCGGAGTCCGGGGTGCGGATCGCGGACTTCCAGCTGCCGCTCATGGCCGAAGTGGTCGCTTTCGTCGACCAGGTCGCCCGCGTCGTGCCGCAGATCCAGTACGTCGGCTGGGACATCGTCGTCACGCCCGATGGGCCGGTGCTCGTCGAGGGCAACTGGGCAGCCGGCGTGTACGAGAACAAGCCGAGCGCCACCGGCATCCGCACCGGCCACAAGGCGCGCTACCGCGCCGCGATCGGCTTCTAGCGCGACGCTTCGACAAGCTCAGCGACCGGCTCTGAGTCGACAGCCGGTCCCTGAGTCAGAAGCCGGTCCCTGAGCTTGTCGAAGGGCGGGACTAGGCCGGGCGCACGACGCCGAGCGGCGTCGACTGATGGCCCTGGCCGAGCGGGTTGTCCTTCAGGATCGCCACGAGGCGCCGCTCCCCCGCTTTGTCGAGCGTGGAGCCGAGGATGTTGCCGCCGATGTCGTTGATGTCGACGACGGCGACCTCGGTCTTGCCGCCGAGGAGCGCCTTGAGTCGCTGGGCGACCTCGCGAGGACGGTCCGGCCCGAGCACGACGGCCTTGTTGTAGGGCGGGATCGTGCCGCTCGTGGGGCCATCGATCGCGCGGGCCTTGTCACCGGCGATCCGGTAGAAGTCGCCCTTGCGTCCGAACGCCTTCGTCACCGCTGCGACCGCGGCCGCGAAGAGGATCCGCAGCGTGCCGCACTCGCGGATCGCCATCTCCATCGTCTCGGGCATGCCGAGGCCGATGCCGTACGGCGTCTTCACGACGTACTTCGACAGAAAGAAGGCGAGCTTGCGCGGCGTGATGGAGTCGATCGGGAACGACCGGCCCTGCGTGATCGCCACGATCTTCTCGGTCACGAAAAGCGTGTCACCGGGCTGGATGACGTCCTGGGCGAATTCGCKCACGAACGCGTCCAGGTCGTCTCCGGGCATGACGACGCTCGTCTTGATCGGAATCCGCGCGAACGTCGTGCCTTCGAGGTCTACGGTCAGCGCCTTGCCGGCGTTGGCCTCGCCGGTCATTCGAGGTAGTCCCGAAGCGACTGCGAGCGGGACGGATGCCGGAGCTTGGCCATCGTCTTGGACTCGATCTGACGGATCCGCTCGCGGGTCACGCCGAAAGTGTCGCCGATCTGGTCGAGGGTCTTCGGCTGCCCGTCGCCGAGGCCGAAGCGCATGCGAATCACGCCGGCTTCGCGCTCCGAGAGGGAGTCGAGCAGGGACTCGAGCTGACGCTGGAGCATCGTGAACCCGACCGCGTCGGCCGGAACGACCGCCTCGGTGTCCTCGATGAGGTCGCCGAACTCGCTGTCGCCGTCCTCGCCGAGCGGGGTGTGCAGCGAGATCGGCTCGCGGCCGTACTTCTGCACCTCGATGACCTTCTCCGGGGTCATGTCGAGCTCGCGGCTGAGCTCCTCGGGCGTGGGTTCGCGACCGAGGTCCTGCAGCATCTGCCGCTGCACGCGGGCGAGCTTGTTGATGACCTCGACCATGTGGACGGGGATGCGGATGGTACGGGCCTGGTCGGCCATGGCGCGGGTGATCGCCTGGCGGATCCACCACGTCGCGTACGTCGAGAACTTGAAGCCCTTGGTGTAGTCGAACTTCTCGACGGCACGGATGAGGCCCAGGTTGCCCTCCTGGATGAGGTCCAGGAACTGCATGCCGCGACCGGTGTAGCGCTTGGCGAGCGAGACCACGAGGCGGAGGTTCGCGCCGAGCAGGTGCGACTTGGCGCGCTGCCCATCACGGGCGACCCACTGCAGGTCGAGGCCCAGCTGGTTCGACTTCTCGGCCGCCGTCATGTGCGACAGCTTCTCTTCGGCGAACAGGCCCGCCTCGATGCGCATCGCGAGCTCGACCTCTTCGGCCGCGTTCAGCAGCGGCACCTTGCCGATCTGCTTCAGGTAGTCCTTGACCGGGTCTGCCGTGGCACCCGTGATCATCGTCGAGTAGACGGGGACGTCTTCGTCGTCGGAAGACGAGATGACGATCGCACCGGTCGGGAGCGGCTCGCTCGACGAGGGCTTCTTGTCGTCCTCGTCGTCCTCGTCCTCTTCGGCGTCGGAGGCCTCGGTCTCGTGGTCGCTGTCCGCAGCAGCGGCGACAGCCTTGCCTCGCGCAGCCGGCCGCTTGATCGGCGTCTCGTCCTCGTCGGGGGCGTCGATCTCGACGTCTTCGAGCTCGACCTCGGCGTCGATCTCGATGTCTTCGTCGGGCTCGTCGGCAACGGCCTTCTTGGCTCGCGAGGCGGGGGCCTTGGCGGGAGCCTTCTTGGCGGCGGCCGCCGTTCCAGCGGTCGTCTTGGCTGCCGCGGCCCTGGTAGGACGCTTTGCAGCCGTGGCGGTCACCTCCGCCTGCCCGGTCACGTCGGACTCAGTGTCCTTCGCGAGGGTGGGGGGTGTCTTCGTGCTCGGGGTCACGTTTCGCCTTTCGCCGGCGGGCGCGTGTCCCACGCCCCCCGATCGGATTTCGGACACTAGTAAGACCCTTGTCAAGTCCGCAGCCCGCCGAGATGTCTCGAGGACCACGTTGACAACGGGTCAGAACATCCAGTATCTCACATCCGTCAGCGCACAACGGACTTGAGGGGATGAATCAGTGATAACGCACGAGGCGACCCGTGCATTCCGCTCAGGAGCCGCGCTTGTCCTCGTCGCCCGCCTGATGCCCCGCGAGGAAGCGCTCCAGTTCGGCGGCGAGTTCATCGGCGCTCGGCAGATCTCCGGTGTGGATGATCGGCGTCGCCAGCGTGGATCCGGCCATGTAGGCGTCGTACCGCTCCTCGAGGCCGACGAGCATCCGCGCCAGCTCATCGCTGTTCGCCAGCTGCTCGTCCACCTTGGTGAGATAGTCGCGGTTCTGGTCCCGAAGGTCGTCGCCGGAGAAGACCAGCCCGGTCGCCACCGTGATGCTGTCGAACGCCGCAAGAGTCGCCGCGGGGTACTCCGTGTCGCCCAGGTAATGCGGCACGAGCAGGACGAAGCCGGCGACGGCGAAGCCGGACTCGGCGAGTCGGTACTCGAGCAGGTGGCCGGCGGTGGCGGGAACCTGCGTCCGCGGCTGCCACACCGAATGGAGCCTCGTGAGATCCCCTCGGGTGCCGCTGACCGTCGTCCCGATCGGGCGCGTGTGCGGCACCGGCATCGGGATCGCGTGGACCCAGGTGATCGTGGAGACCGCATAGGCGGTGGCGAACTCGATCACCGCGGCGGTGAAGGCATCCCAGGCGAAATCGGGCTCGTAGCCGGCGAGCACCAGGAACGGCTGCCCCAGCGCGTCGTGCGCGAGCGACAGCTCGAGCCGCGGCGGCCGATAGTCGGTCAGGTGGTCCTGATCGAAGGAGACGACCGGCCGGCGCGCGCGATAGTCGAGGAGCACATCGTTGCTGAAGACGGCGAGCGGGGTGGGGTCGAGCTCTTCGCGCAGGTAGTCCACAACCCCGCTGACGGCGCTGCCGGCGTCGGTGAAGCCCGTGAGCGCCATCACAAGGGGCAGCCCGGCAGGCACCGGCGGTGCCGACACGGCACGCTCGAAGAGGGGCAGGGACAATGGCATGTCTCCATGGTACGAGGCGCTTCCGACGGGCGGGTCGCGGGCGTCCCGCTCACAGCGAACACTGCTACCTAGGATGGAGACCATGTCGTTTCCCGACCTCGAAGTCAGCACGCTCCCGATCCAAAGCTCCGACGCCGACGCGATCCTGCTGGCGCTCCCGCTCCTCGATTCCGATTCGCCCGCAGCGCTGGCCGACTGGCCGGGGGTGCGTGAGGCGCTCCTCGCCACCGGGTTCACCGGTGCGGCGTCGTCGTTCCAGCGCGTCTACGCGCCGGAGAGCACGGCGCTCCCCCTTGCCGTCGTGGGCACCGGCGCGGATCCGGATGCCGCAGCCGTCCGTGACGCCGTCGGCACCGGCATCCGGCTGCTGACCGGGTTCGCCAGGGTGTCGGTCGCCGTCGTCGATGCGACGCCCGAGCTCTCCCTCGCCGCCGCGGAGGGCGCCGCCCTGGGCGGCTACCGCTTCAGCGGCTACAAGTCGGAGTCGCCGAAGGCCCGGGCCGCCACGGTGATCGTGCACTCCGCAGCGGAGATCGACCCCGCAGCCCTGGCAGCGGCAACCTCCGCCGCCTCCGCCGCCGCGCTCGTCAAGGATCTCGTCTCGACTCCGGCGGAGTGGCTCGGACCCGCGGACTTCGCAGCGCGCGCCGTCGAGGCGGTCGCGGGGCTCCCCGTCGAGGTCGAGGTGCTCGACGAGCATGCCCTCGCCGAGGGCGGCTACGGGGGCATCCTCGGGGTCGGGCAGGGGTCCGACCGTCCCCCTCGTCTGGTCCGCCTGGACTACGCGCCAGCCGGTGCAGAGCGCCACGTGGCGCTCGTTGGAAAGGGCATCACCTTCGACACCGGTGGCCTCTCCCTCAAGCCGGCGGCCGGAATGGTCGGCATGAAGTACGACATGTGCGGCGCGGCGACGGCCTTGGCGGTACTCCGGGCGATCGCCGAGCGCGGACTCCTGGTCCGGGTCACGGCGTGGCTGTGCATCGCGGACAACATGCCCAGCGGTCGTGCGATCAGGCCCGGCGATGTCCTCCGGCAGCTCGACGGCACGACGGTCGAAGTCCTCAACACGGATGCCGAGGGGCGGCTGGTGCTCGCCGACGGGCTGGTGGCGGCAAGTCGCGAGCATCCCGATGTCATCGTGGACGTCGCCACCCTCACCGGAGCCATCACGGTCGCCCTGGGCACCCGCACCGCAGGGGTCATGGGCGACGATGCGACGGTCGCGGCATACCTGGAGGCGGCGCGCGCCGAGGGCGAGCTCGCCTGGCAGCTGCCGCTGCCCGCGCACATGGTCGACGACCTCGACTCCCCCATCGCCGACCTCGCGAACGCGAAGATCGGCGATCCCGCCGGTGGATCGCTGTTCGCCGGCCTGTTCCTCCGGCACTTCGTCGGCCGCACCTCCGCCGATGCGGACGCGCCGCGCATTCCGTGGGTGCATCTGGACATCGCCGGAGTCGGCATGAACAAGGGCGGCCCGTTCGGATTCACCGACAAGGGGCCGACCGCGGCGACTGTGCGATCGCTGATCCGCTTCACCGAGGGGCAGGCCGTCTGATGGTCGACCACCGTTTCGATCTCGTCGTGCTCGGGGGCGGCAGCGGCGGATACGCCGCCGCGCTGCGCGCCGCAGAACTGGGCAAGACCGTCGCGCTGATCGAGAAGGAGAAGGTCGGCGGGACG
>NZ_JBFUFC010000129.1:0-10607 GCF_056403635.1 Microbacterium sp. P2_F9
CTCAAGGAGCGCAAGCACCGCATCGAGGACGCCGTTCGCAACGCGAAGGCGGCCGTCGAGGAGGGCATCGTCCCCGGTGGTGGCGTCGCGCTCATCCAGGCCGGCAAGAAGGCCCTCGCGGGCCTCGAGCTGACCGGTGACGAGGCGACCGGTGCCAACATCGTGCGCGTCGCCATCGAGGCTCCGCTCAAGCAGATCGCGCTCAACGCGGGTCTCGATCCCGACGTCGTCGTGAACAAGGTTGCCGAGCTGCCCGCAGGTTGGGGCCTCAACGCCGCCACCGGCGAGTATGGTGACCTGTTCGCACAGGGCATAATCGACCCGGCCAAGGTAACCCGCTGGGCGCTGCAGAACGCGGCATCGATCACCGGCCTGTTCCTGACGACCGAGGCCGTCGTCGCCGAGAACCGCGAGGACGTCGCGGTTCACATCGGTGACCCGACGGGTGGATTGGACTTCTGACATCCGCTTGCCGCGCGGTTCTCGACTCGGCATCGTTCTCATGACGCAGCTCGAAGGAGCTGCAATGAGGGGCGTGTGGGCGCGGCCAAGTCCTGGAGTAGTGGACAATCACCCCGCGACGTTGGGCATGGAAACGAGCCTGTGGTCCAAGGCATTGCCGCAAGCCAGTCGACAGGTATAGCGAGCTACTGCAGCTGGTCGGCGACTACTCCGGCAGGATCACCGCGATCCCTCTGCGGGCACGGCGCCCTAATGCTCGCAACGGCAGTCGTCGTTGCTGATTCGCGTGGGATCCGCGGACGACGCCATGCTTCTAGAGCAGGTCAACCTTTCGTCCCTCTTCGATCAGGTACGACACGAACGCGGAGCACGTCACCAGGGCGTACTTCGCGAGGGCCTGGTCGGCACTCGCCGCGTCGATCCCCGCGTGGCGGATGCCGTCCGCATCTGAGGTCCAGCCGTACATCTTCGACCAGGCTTCCCGGAGTGCGGGGTGGATGCGAAGTCCGGCGTCCTCGAGCTTTTTGAGACCGGCCCCGAGCGTCCCTTCGCCAGTCACCTTCTTGACGACCGCCTCGACAGCGGAGATCGACTCCTTGATCGAGTTTGGGTAGTCGGGCGTCTGACGGTCAGCGAGCAGCTCGATTGCGCGGTCGATCGCGTGGCGCGCTCCAGCAATCGACTCTGTATCAGACAGTGCCGCGCCGATTGCATCGGCCTCGGCATTCGAGTCGACTGGGGTGATTTCCAGACCGATGAATCGGTATCCGACCAGCTCGGATTCGAAGCGAGCGTTGAGCGCTTTGAGGAACGCTCGTTTGAGTCCCTCGGACTTGCTCGTTTCGAGGCGGTCCCAGTCCTTCATGAAGCGCTCGAGGAGGTCCAGCACCTCGTTCCACTCGCGGGTCATAATTGCCTGTTTGATCATCTTCCAGACCACGCCGGTGAACGGCATTTCGTCGCGCGGCTTCTCGAAGTACCAAATCCAGACCGCTTCGAGCACGCCCTCTTCGGTCGGGTCTTGGTAGTACTTGCCAAACTCCTTCGGCAGGACCGCAAGGAGGTTCCAGAGTTCGCGTCGCGTAGCCTCGTCGAGGCTCTCGTGTTGGACGACGGATCGGACCTCCTTGAGGCCGTGCCGTTCGGAGAATGACGCCATAGATCAAGGCTACCGGTGGGGATTTCCGGACTTCGGGCATGAACGATGTGGAACCCGACCACGCAGTAGTCCCCCTCCACCACGGCGTGTCTCACATGAAGATCGCGCAGTCGTTCGTGAAGGGTGAGCGCCGCGGTTGTCTTGCCAACTCCGGATCGACCACCGATGAGCAGGAGCTGGGAGCGCATCCGTTCACAATCCCAGACCGGGCACGCTCGCGCGACGGTCCCTCTGGTCAGCAGCACGCGCTCACAGCGACGTGAGGCGGCGCCTGCGGCGGAGGGGCATCTAAAGTCCGGCGGACGTCCTGACCGCCTCTTGCAAGTTCCGGACAGCTTTTCGGAGTGGTTGCATACGCTCAGGGTGAGACTCCCCGCCGATCTTCGGGTATCCCCATGAGTATTTGGTGATCAACGCTGCCGACCCGAGTCGGCCAGCCGCGTCCCTCACTCGCCAGTGAGCAATGAGCTCTATCGCGTTGCACTCGCGCCGAAGTAGTTCGAAGGACGCGTAGTCCGTACCATATCTGCTGAGCAATCCTGGATCTTCGCCCGCCGCCCTCAGCTTCTGGCCCTGCCGCACTTCCTCCTCGAAACGCGCGTTCGCATCCTTGATGTCGTCATCGAAATCAGCGGCGTACGTCACTGCCCTAGTGACGTGGTCGATCATGCGTTCGTCCCACCGATGTCGACGTTCTCTTCTCGCCTTCGTGGCCTCCGTGATGAGTGACGTAAGCCATGTGATTAGACCACCGAGGATGGTGAAGGCGCCAGCAAGGACAGCCACGTACCACCACGGCGCGGCATCGGTCGTCAGGTCCACAGGCTCAACATAATGCGCAACTCGGAAGTTCTTCTGCGACAGTCATGGGTCCAGAACCGAATAGTGGCGTTGGCGGGCGGCAGCGTCTGACATGGCGTGCGTCTGATGCCGGTTGAGTTCGGGTGTTTCCACTCCGTCGGCTCGGGGCGCGGGCATGGCGTGATGCCTTCGTGGCCCGTCCGTAAGGCGGTCCTCGTGCGCGCGGTTGCGTTCGTTCGGCTGGCCTCGTCGTCAGGGAGGCTTGCGTGTCCGTGGCGGCGCGGACGGCGAAAGTGTCTAAGTGCCACTGGCCGCTCTCAGGACTCGTGCGTCCATGCACTAACCGAGCGTATTCGATCAGCCTCTAGGCTCGACATTGGTGTCGCGAGACCATTCAGATAGGCCCAGAAACTCTCTAGGTTCCTGACTGCCAAAGCCGCATCGCGACACAAAACTTCGGGCCCTGGAAGCAGGATCAACGAACTATGACAGCAAGGTCCCCTGGTTCAGGTAAGCCGGTGGTTGACCCTGCGCTGATGCGACGCTTCGAGTACCTCGCTAAAGAGACTCGCGACTTCATCTACACCACAGGACGGGCCGAGCGTGATCTGAGAGCGTCGGTCATGGCGATACCTCGCCTTTCCAATCTCGGCACTCGAGCCACATACACTACCGCGGTAGGTGGAGAGCTGGTCCCCTGGGGCTGGTCGGAAGAGCTACGCGACATCATCGGTCGCGCGCGGAGCCTGCTAGATAATGCGCTCTGGGTGGCCGCGGGTGGTGACCAGGCCGGCCGGTACAACGCTGCAGAGCAGGGTGCGATCAAGTTTCCGATCGCGCACACAGCCCACGACTGGGCCCGGTTCGAAGCAACAAAGCATGCGCAGGTCCTCGACGTTAACGTGCTCGCCCAGCTACGACAGATCCAGCCGTTCGTCACCGGTGAGCCTGTCATTCGCTGGTTGAATCGCACGAACAACCGCGACAAGCATCGGTATCCGCTCGTGCTCGACACGATGCCAGACGTGCTGTTCGCGATGCTGTTCGCACCGCAGATAGCCGCCGTGCCCGGCGTTGACCGGCCCGGAATAGCGTGGGCTCCGTTGACACCGGTGCGGGACGGCAAGGTGATCGTTGAGTGCACGCATCCGCTTCCCCTGAGGAAGCTGACTCCGACCGAGGTACCTGTTGCGCTCTGTGTGGACGTCGATGGGCAATGGGTCGATGTACAGGACTTCCTCCAAGATGCCATCGAGTTCGTCGCGCGAGTTGTCGCGATCCTCGGCGACGGTGACACGACGTGGGCTGACGAACACCGGCGCAGGTTCGACGCTGAGCGGGCACAACTTGCCGACTTCCGAAAGATGATGCATGACAACGACAGCGCCGCGGAAGCCCGGTGGCGCGCCACTGGCCGGATCGTCTAGAGATGGAGCAGCCCGTCGCGCAACAGCGCTGCGATGGAGTCGGCCGCGGGTCCTCGCGCTCGCAGTGCCCGCATGACGCCGGACGCGAGCGGGCCTGAGCACGCCCGAAGACGGTCGCTCAGCGGGCCTCGATTGTGCCGGTGACAACCGGCGCTCAGACTGATCCAGGCGGTGGCGCTCAACTCTTCAACTTCAGGGGCGGGCATGCGCGACATCGACCGTGAGGACGATCAGCACTCGTTCTCAAGTGACAGGAGTGACCAGAGGGACCCCGGCGCGTCAGCCTCGCGCTGAAGAATGACGTACTCACTCTGAGGGTGATTCGAGACCCAGCGCCGCGCGTCCTCGAGCGACATCGTCGCGTCCGTTACCTCGTCCCCGTTCTTCTCCGACCAGTAGTTCGCGAACTGAACGCGGTATTCCATCACAGGCTCACGGTATCCGAGGGTTGGGGCGGATGCCGGTCGCTCAGCGGGCGCTTGACACCGACCTCATTGACACCCTGACATCGCCCTACACGGGCACGGGCACACCGAACAGGAACTCCCACTCGCGCACCACCAGGCTGTTCTCAACATCGAACAGCTCGACCGACATGGCTCCCTCATCATCGACGAGCTCGCACATGACCCGACCGCGGCCGGAGCCTCGCCACCGCACTACTTCGAAGCAAGCAGTCGGCCGATCCGCGTACGCTGCTTCAAGCCGAGCCACGTACTCGTCCCGTCCTTCGATCAAAGATGTGCGGTCGCCAACGAGTAACCAGGTCACCCGAGGGTGCAGCAATTGTGCAACTGCGTCCCAGTCGCGGGTGTTCTCAGCAGCGAACAGTCGCCTCAACGTTTCATCCAGCACAAGCCGAGTCTGTCGCGGACTGATCGGCATACGCCGGGGCGGAGCCGGTCTCGACGTTGTGGCCCGGCTGGTTCTCGCGAGGTAGCGTCGGCCGCGAAATCTAGAGAATGTTCCGGGTCTCGTGTCACACTTCGCGCAGTGCCGGCCATTACCTCCATGACGGCGGACGGTCCGTGGTCACTGGGTGATTGGAAGACGCACCGTGGGCAAGCCAACTGTTGATGAGCTGCTGTCAGGAAGCAGTCCGTCGTTCGCGGCCTCGGTCGCGACGGAGGCGGCGCTTGATGCGCTGGTACTGGAGACGAAGGCCGCAAGTGTCGACGGGCGGACCTCGCGCAGGCGGCGCGCGCTGTGGCTGGTGCCGGGCGTCTTTGGAGCTGTGGGCGCTCTCACCGCTGGCGCCCTGGTCGTCGATGATTATCTTCGCGTGGACGTTCCGATTGCGATCGAGTACACGACCGACACCGGGATCAAGGTCGAATGCACGGCGACGATCGAAGGCGGCTCGTTCTTCGCGCCGAAGCCGACCGAGGTCATCGACTACTACCGGTCCCACGACTTCACTGGCATCGGGCAGCGGATCTACGACTTCGCACTCGTGCTCACCGGTGACACCCAAGGGACATGGGACGTGCTCCCGGACTCGGCCGGCGGTCTCCCCGACGAGGACTTCCAATACTCCGACGAGGATGCGCTATCCCACTCGATGAGCTTGTTCCTTGTGTGGGACGTCCTGCTTGAGTTCGGGTTGGAGGATCTCAGCGGCGGCGTGGGAGCCGAACTCACCTCTGACTGCACGGGTCAACTGCATTGACCGGCGTAGTGACGCGCGCGCATGTCAGCGCGGCCAGCGGGGACCTGACTGAGCTCTTCCGGGGCGAGGCAGCAACCCTGTTGGGGTTCTTCATTCGGCGGGGTGTTCCCGTGCAAGACGCCGCGGACCTCGTCAGCGARACGTTCCTCGCAGCATGGAAGAGCAGCGGGCGCCACCGTATCGAGCCGGACATGCTCCGCGCATGGCTATTCGGGATCGCCCGCAAGGTGCTGTCGCAACACCGTCGCGGCCACATCCGTCGATCGGCACTCGCCGACCGAGTTCGCGCCACGCTCGCCATCGAGAACTCTTCGCATGCAGATGGCTCCCTCGAGGGGCTGGATCCCGCGATTGCCCACCACGTTCGAGAACTCATCCAGTACCTGCCGGAGATCGATCAGGAAATCGTGAGGCTCGTCTACTGGGAAGGGTTCACCCAAGAAGAGGTCGCCAGCATCGTCGGCAAACCTGCCACGACCGTACGCGCCCGGCTGTCCCGCGCACGCACCGTCCTCCGCGAACAGCTCGTCGAGAGCGGCGACGTCGAATGACAAGCGGCTAAACCCCACAACCTATGTATCCGGCCCATCCCGTCCCGCCGTCGGCAGGTCGCGCGCCTCCACCAGGACAGCTCGTGCCGCACTAATCGGATCCCTCTGCGGGCCCGTGAGGCAGCTCGCGATGGGATAGTCGGCGCATGGATGGTTCAGATCCGGTGCTCGAACCAGTTTCCACCACGCGCGGAACATGGAGTGTCGTCTTCGCGGTGGCTTCGCCGATAGTCGGCCTTGTCGTCGCGCTTGCTGGCCTATTCATAGCCACGAGGCAGGGCACCTTGAGTGATCCCCGATTCGCTACGGCGCTGGCTGTCAGCAACCTCGTGGCCATTGTCGTCCTCGCAGCGACAGCGACCGTTGCGGTGATTCTCGGGATCACGTCCATCGTCCAGGCGTGGCCCGAGAAGCGCCGGCCGAGAAGGTCGAAGGCAATCGCGCGTGGCTGGATCGGCATCGGGCTCACCGCGCTACTGGTCAGCCTCTATGCCACGTACTACCTGTGGCTCCAATTTGATTAGCGTGAATGCGGCCGCGACTGGTCCTGAGCGAGCAAGTAGTTGAGCTCACGGTGACCACCGTCTCGAGTCGGATCAGCCCGATTGATTTGGATCACCGACGATCCCTCTGCGGGCAGTGTCCGATCACCCCGATTTTGCGGCGCTGATTCGGCGGGCTCTCAAGCGCGCACCGACATCTGAGCCACGGCAGATCTGTGACCGGCCGGTCGACCGGTCAGAGGGTCGCCGAGAGTGTGGGAACTTTAGGCCGCGGGGAAGGCTGCGGCGAGGCGGGCATGGATGGCCTCAATGTCGAGGGTCTCCGCGGTCTCCACGATCATCTGCTTGATGAGTAGCCGAGGCCAGACGGCTTGGATCCGGTTGACGGTGAATGAGCCGCCGATGAGTGGCCAGTCTGCCTCGAGAAAGCAGAGCACTCCGATGACGGGAATCCCGGCGTCGTCCAGGGCTGCGGTGACCAGATCAACTTGTGATCGGACGCCGTCGACGAGTTTGCTACCGTCTCGTCCGCCAATGCGGAGGGATTCGACGCGCGGCCGGAGGATGCCGCCCTCGACGTGTAATGCGGGCCGCTTGTCCTTGTACCGTTTCGCATCGATCACCCACACCCCTGACGGGCCGACAGCGATGTGATCGATATTCGCCCGAGTTCGGGGGATGCGCCGGTCGTGCAGGACCCGGAAGGTGTCGGGCAGATCCTTGAGCCGTTCCGCGAGGAGCTCCTCACCGACCGCCCCGCCCCGCCACGCTGTCGTGCTCAGCGGGTCATCGGACAGGGCCAGGATCAGACCGCCGAGCCTCGGGTGACTCTCCCGGATCCGCTGTTCGCGGGCGTCCCTGCGACGCTCGAACTCGCGACGCGCTGATGCGCCCGCGACACCTGCCTCGGGTGCCGCGATCGTCACCGGCTCGGTCTCCGTGGGGCAGTGGACACAGCGGACCGTCTTCAAGCCACGCTCGTACACTGCATCGGTCCCGGCGGGAAGCGTCGTCCCGCACAGCCGGCACGTGCCGTTATAGCGCAAGGCCATTCGCTTGTCGTCCGGCCCCAGTTCCAGCATCACGACGCCGACCGTACCAGTCCGGCGGCTTTGCGGCCCTCCACCGGCAGCCTTGCTATCGCCACGATCTGCAGGGCATCATTGCCTCGGAATCACACCGAACGGTGCCCACGGGTCTGAGTTGTCTAGCTGCAGATTCAGACGCTGGTCGTCCAAATGGCGAAGCACGTCGATCCTTTTCAGTCTTGAGCGAAAGGGGCCGGCGATGCACGCCTGCACCAAGATTCCATACCCGACGATCTACGCGGCCGCCCTTGCGTTGCGCAGGCTCCGGTCCTCGTCGAACCGACGCCGCGAGGTGGGCATCCACCCCTGTCCGCAATGCGCAGCCTTCCACCTGACCTCCGCTCCCTCGAGCGCTCGCAACCGATGGACGACCCTCGCCATGGCCGCCATCGCGCACTGAGCATCCCTCAATGGGTCGAGTCTGTACCCACGAGTCCGGCAGCAAACCGGGGCCACCTGGTCGGATTGGCGTTCCAGGACCGAATGCGCGCATCCGGCCACGTTCGAGGGTGACGGGTGTCAGGCGTAGCGTTTAACGGCGTCGCGAATCGCGTCAGCGTGCTGATAGATCTGGTCGAGTGAGTCGAGCGCGTGACGGGTCTCGATCTTGTCGTCGTCTAGGAGCCCGAGATACTTCACCTTCCCGTTGAAGTGCAGGCGCGCGACCGGCTTGCGGTTGTTGTCATCGAGCAGGACAGCGAAGTAGCTCTTCGCGTCGCGCTGTGTGATCCGCTGTGGCTTGACCTCTCCGCAAGCGATCGCCTTCACGATCTGGTAGCCCTCGAGTTCTTCGAGGGTGGTCTCGATCTCGGTGTCCCGATCCAGATCATCGGCAACGATGGGCTCGCTGGCAATGCTGGCGTCATCGACGGCCACTGTCGTGACGCCGAGGGCGGTCTTCAGCCGGTCGTTGACGCTCTCCGTCAGGAACTGCCTCGAGGCTTTCCCGACAAGTGTGGTGAATTGCCCACGAACCTTCTGCGTGTAGGGCCCTTCGTAGACCCGTGCAGTGAAGAACTTGATCCACTCGTCTGAGGGTTCGCGGAACTGCTGCGCGATCTCGCGCTTGAGTGCGCCGACGTACTTGAGTTCCTCGGCCGCGTTGATGATGGAGTTCAGGTCGAAGCTGTCTTTGCTGAGTTTCTGGATCTCCGGGATCAGCGTCTCGTCGATGTCGAGCAGGTCGAGAACGAGGAACGGCCTGGCGTCCATCCGGTTTGGTGCGTCCAGGTCTGTGTAGAACTGCCACACGACACCGTTGGTGAGCACCGCGAGCCGGGCATTCGTGACCGAAAAGTAGCGGAACAGCTGCGATGCGTGCTCGATCTTGAGTTGGCCGAGGGAGGCCTTGCACTCAATGAGGATCTGGACTTCACCGTCGCGGACGATCGCATAGTCGACCTTCTCGCCCTTCTTGGTGCCCACGTCTGCCGTGAACTCGGGGACGACCTCGAGCGGGTCGAAAACGTCGTAGCCGAGTATCGTCGAGATAAACGGCATCACGAAAGCGTTCTTCGTGGCCTCCTCGGTGCCAATCGCCTTGGCCTGATTTCGCACTTTGGTTGCCAGCGCCGCGAGACGGTCCGCAAACTCCATYGTTTTCCCCAATATTCATTCGGTGCACGAATGAGCTTGAGCGTATCCGAGTGTCACGACACCCCCGTGACACCCGTCGGTGCGTGTCCGGTGTCGCCGCATCGTTGCCGAGATCAGGTTCGGCGAGCTCTAGGCCTTTGCGCATAGCAAGAGCCTCGATGTGGGACCAACGTCGGCGACCCGCCATAATCGGCGCATGTATGGGGAACGCCTCGCTCGCTGGGAGAAGACCGTCGAATGGCCGCTCATGGCCGCGGCCGTGGTCTTCCTTCTCGCCTACGCAGTCCAGATCATCGCGCACCTGAACGGGACGTCGGCCGCCTTCACGGAGGCGATCCTTTGGGCCATGTGGGCGGTGTTCGCTGTCGACTACACCGTACGACTGGCGATCACCGAACATCGCGGACGATGGTTCACGCGACACCTGCTCGACCTCTTGATCGTACTTCTGCCCATGCTTCGGCCACTACGGCTGATGCGGTTCTTGACGATCCTCGCGATCATCCAGCGGGGCGCCGGGAGCCGCCTTCGCGGCCGTGTCGTGGTGTACACGGTCGGCGCAACCTTACTCACGATCCTGTTGGCCAGTCTGGCTGTACTCGATGCCGAGCAAGGCCAAGGCGGTAGCATCCAGACCTTCGGCGACGCGATCTGGTGGGCGTTGGCCACCATCACCACCGTCGGCTACGGTGACCTCACCCCCATCACCCCCCTCGGCCGCGGGGTGGCATTTGCATTGATGATCGGTGGCATTGCCCTGATCGGTGTCGTCACAGCGACGCTCGCATCCTGGATCGTGCAACGGGTCTCAGACGAAACCCAAACGATAGCGACGGCAACCGAGTCGCAGGTCGAGGAACTCCGCGCCGAGGTCGCGGAGTTGAAAGCGATGATTCGGGAGCTCCGACCCGCCGCATGAGGACCGCTGACTGCAAAGATCGAGGGATGACGCTGAGGGTAGGCGCTGTCCAGGCCGAATCTACGCTCGGCGCGGTGGACCTCAACCTCGCGAAGGTTGCGAATTACATCAGGCGGGCCGTGGCGGCGGGTGTCGATGTCATCGTGTTCCCCGAAGCGTTCGTCACTGGGTACGACGACTCCATCTTTGCTGGGACCCTGCCGACGCTTACGGACCTGACCTGGCTGTCCTACGTGCAGCGCGCTGTTGACGAAACGGGCATCGTTGTCGTCCTCAATACCGCACTGGATCGCAGTGACCGCCGCTCCCTGACGGACCTCGTGCTGACGCCGCGGCAACCGCCGCTTGCCGCTTACGACAAGCAGCACCTCTACGAAAACGAACGGACCACATTCACCCCTGGCCTCCAGGGCTACTCCTTCTCTCTTAGAG